>NZ_JBHVWF010000128.1:0-23333 GCF_042882365.1 Streptomyces sp. NPDC058221
TGCGGGGGGCCTGTTCCCCTACCCGCCCCTTCCCGTAACCGGGGCTCCGCCCCGGACCCCGCTCCTCAAACGCCGGAGGGGCTGGATGGGAGCCGGGAGGGGCCTCGGTGGGGGAGGAGCTGGAGTCGGCGCCGGGGATGGGTCGGGGGCCGCGTCCGGCCGGGGTCTCGCACCGGCCGGATGGAACGGCGTCGCCTTCAGGGAGTGAGCGTCGCCCCGACGGCCGCACCGAAGCGTGCCTTCACGGCCGGGTGGTCCAGGGATTCCGGGGTGAAGAGGATCGAGCCCGCCCCCGTCGGTCCCGACGCCGAGCCCGGGAGCACGCTCACCGCGCCCGTCTGCAGATACTTGCCGGGCGCGCCCACGGCCAGATCCGCCTTGCCGTCCGCGTCGAAGTCCCCGGCCGTCACCGACAGCCCGAACTGGTCGTTGCCCTCCATCACTCCGCTCACTCCGGGCGAGTCCAGGTTCAGCTTCCGGGCGTGGGCCGCGTCCAGACCGGTTGACGTCCCGGGGACGATCGTCAGCTCGCCGGCATTCTGGATGCCGTCCGAGTCCGGAGTGCCGACGACCGAGGTCACCAGATCCGCGTGTCCGTCGCCGTCGGTGTCGGCGAGCACGCCCGCGGTGCCCGGTTCGACCGGACCGCCGTAGGGCACACCCTCGCCAAGACCGGCGGCGGTGCCCGGGAACATCCGCATCAGGAACTCGTCGGGACCGTCGGACCCGGTCGTGTCCACGACCACGTCGTCCCGCCCGTCGCCCGTGATGTCACCGGTCACGACGCTGTAGCCGGTGAACGGCAGTCCCGTCCGGCCGATCGGCGTCGTCTTCAGCCCCTGCGCCGAACCCGGCAGCACTCCGAGGGTCCCCTCGTCGGCCCCGTCGTCGGAGTAGGCCTGTGTGACCAGGTCCGAGTAGCCGTCGCCGTTGATGTCGCCCGAGGTGATCGGCCCCATTCCGGCCCCGCCGCCGGGCGGCGCGAACGCGGTCATCTTCGGTTCGTCGATGTCCCGCAGATTGCTCGCACCGCGTACGACGTTCACCTTGGTACCGGTGGAGACGGCGATGTCGTCGCGTCCGTCGTGGTCGAAGTCGCCGACCGTCAGATTGTCGCCGAACGCCTCCCGCGCGGCCGGCTTCGGATTGTGGAACGCGATGGCGTCGGAGCCGAGCCCGCCCTTGGCGCCGAAGACGATCGTCACCGCGCCCGCGCCCGCCACGGTCCCGATGGCCTCGCCGCCCGAACCGATCACCAGGTCCGTGTACCCGTCGCCGTCCACGTCGCCCATGGCCACCGACGAGCCGAACCGGTCACCGGCCTCCGGAACGCCCGGAATGCCGGCCGTGTTCTGGGTGATGCCCTTGTGCCGGCTCACCCGCACGCCCTGGGCGGTGCCGTACACGAGCGAGACGTAGCCCGCCTTCGCGTACCCCGCGACGGTGCCTTCCGGAGCGCCCGCCGCAAGGTCGCCGAACGTGTCCCCGTCCACGTCACCCGGCGCCGCGGCGGCGGCCTTGCGAGGAGTCTGCGAGGCCCCCGTCGTCCCGTGACCCGGTGCGGCGAAGGCGGCGGGTACTACTGCCACCAGGGCGCCCGTTGCCACGGCCGTCGCCAGAGCCGTACACGCCATCAGATGCCGTGCCATATGCCCACTCCCGTCCTGTGCTTCCGCTGTGCGGCCGCCGGTCGCCCCGGGGGCGGTCGGCGGCCGCCGTCAACCCACAAGACCTGTGAGCGTGATGAATAGTTGTGGTCGCCACGAAGACCTTCACGGGCGCCGGGTGCGGATCACGCCACGGCCCGGGCACACCGACGCCCGCACCGTGAACCCTCCACGGTGCGGGCCGTACCGGCCCGACGGGCGCGATCTACGAGCGGCCGCGGCCGCTCTTCAACGACGCGCCTGCGGCGACCAGCCCCAGCAGGACGGCCAGGCCGCCGACGATGACGTTGTTGAGGACGACGCCCATGTCCGGGCTGCTGCCCACCACCCAGGGCGAGATGATCATCCAGGCGCCCATGGCGCAGATCGCCCAGCTCAGGCCGTACATCCGTTGCGGCATCACGCTGAACCCGAGACCCAGCACGGCGATGGCGATCCCCATGATCAGGTTGTGGTTGACCAGGGTGGTCTGGCTCGTGGTGAAGTGCAGCACCCAGGGGGAGATGGCGCAGTACAGGCCGAGCAGGAACACCGGTGCGTCCACGAGTGCCACATCGCGGCCACCCATCACACGGGCGTATCGGTCGCTCATCTCCGGGGCATCGGGGTGTCCGGCCAGATCCTGGCCGGCGTGCGAGAGGTTTGACATGAGGTTCGTCTCCTTCGCTCCCGCAGGCCAGGACGCGCCTTGTGCGACAAGCGGCCTGCTCTGCCATTCTGCTCTTATTTGTCGCTTATGTGTAGTTTCCGGGGGGCGTGACTTCGGCAGGATCCGCATCGCCGCGACGGCCGTCCAGCCGCTCGGCCAGCGCCACCAGATCCGGGGTGCGCAGCACCCGTTCGCCGTACCCCGGCAGCGGGACGTGCAGCGGCCCGGTCCACCGCGACGGGATCGCGGTGAAGCCGTACACCGCGCCCGCCAGCGCCCCGGTCACCGCCGCCACGGTGTCGGTGTCCCCACCGGTATCGATCGCCACAGCGAGGGCGTTCTCGTAGGACCGTGTGGTGCGCAACGCCCACAGCGCGGTGCCCAGACAGGGCCACACCGCTCCGTTGAACTCGGTCGCCGCGTCCGGGTGCCACCCGGAGTCGAGGGCGGTGGCCCAGCGCTCGCGGTGGTCCGGGTGCACGGCGGCCAGGGCGTCGGGGACGGCGGCGAGTGGATCGGCGCCGTGCAGGGCCGTGCGGACCAGTTCGTGAAGAACGGCGGTGCCCTCCCAGGCCGCCCGGTCGCCATGCGTCAGCGCGGCGATCCGGCGGGCCGCGTCCATGGTCGCCGCACGCGCTTCGCCCGGTGTCCGGGCGTCGTACTGCGCCGGAGCACCGCTCGCCGTCGGGCCGGGCCGCGCGAAAAACACGGCGGAGGTGGCGGCGCGCATCAGTGAACCGTTGCCCGCCGCCCGGCCGTTGACCTGGAAGTGCAGCGCCGCCGCGAGGTCCCAGGGGTCGCCGCCGGTGAGTACGGACTCCGTCTGGAGCCCGATGTCCTTCGGCTCGGCAGCGGCCCACCGCTGGAACCGGCCGAACAGATCGGGCAGGTCGAGACCGCCGTGTTCCAGCAGGGACTCCCCGACCAGCACGGCCATCTGCGTGTCGTCCGTCGCCTCGCCCGGGTCCCAGCCCCCGCCGCCGCACATCGTCCCGTTGCCGTCCGGGAATCGGGCCGTGTAGACGCCCGCCGGACCGAACTCGAATGGTGCGCCCAACGCGTCGCCCACCGCCGACCCGACCACGGCACCCGCCACCCGGTCCTGCCTGTTCAGGGAATTCATCCGGTCAGCGTACGGACGGCTGCCGCATCAGGTACGCGCGATGGGCCGTGCCGAGCAGCACGGCGGCCCGCACCAGGTGCCCGCCGGGCGCCCCGCCCCAGGGCCCGGTGCAGCTCCTGGTGACAGCCGGAACCGGCCAGGGAGGCGTGGCGCCCTGGCCGGTTCCGGTGGGACCGTCGTGCATCCGCTGGTGCGGTGGGGGTCACGTCCTCCGGCTGGTTGCCGGGTGAGCGTGCACCGCCCCGCGGCTGCCCGCTACTTCGGGGGCATCAGGACCGTGTCGATGATGTAGACCGTCGCGTTGGCGGTCGGGACGTTGCCGCAGACGACCTTCGAGGAGTCGTTCACGGTGTACGACATGTCCGAACCGGACGTCGTCAGCTTGCCCTTCTCCAGGGTGTCGAAGGAGCCCTTCTCCAGCTGCTTCGGCGTCAGCTTCTTGCCGACCACGTGGTAGGTGAGCACCTTGGTCAGCTCCGCCTTGTTGGCGAGCAGCTTGTCCAGGTCGGCCTTCGGGATCTTGGCGAAGGCGTCGTTGGTCGGGGCGAACACCGTGATGTTCTGCGCGTTGTTGAGGGTGTCGACCAGGCCGGCCTTCTTCACCGCGGTGACGAGGGTGGACAGCGCCGGGTTGTGCGAGGCGGCCGTGGCGACCGGGTCCTTCGCCATGCCGTCGAAGGAGCCCGCACCGTTCTTCGGCACGGACGCACAGCCCGGGCCGAACGGCTTGTCCATGTTCATGGAGTCGTCCGCGGAGGCCGGGGCCGAGGCCTTGGCCGAGCTGGCGGTGGAGCCGGACGCGCTGTCCTTGGAATCGCTGGAACAGGCCGACAGTGCCAGCGGGAGGACCACTGCCGCGGACACGGCGACGGCGGCACGGCGGATGTGATTGACCTTCATGATGTGCTCCTGGTTCGGGTGTGTAATCGAGTGATTGCAGTAAGTGACGAAAGGTGAGTGGGCGCGGTCCGGGAAGGGCCCCGGGCGGGACGCGGGCCGGGAGACGGTGGTGTCGCTCAGGACACGTCGACCACCACCGAGTGCCAGCCGGTCGCCCCGTTGGGCACCGTGCCGACCCGCTTGTCGGTCTGGGTGGCGCCGGTGCGGTCCGTCGCGCGGACCTCCAGGGTGTGGCTGCCGGAGGTGGCCGGCCATTCCCACACCCACTGGCGCCAGGTGTCCCGGCCGTCCTCCGCCGCGAGTCGCGCGGGGTGCCAGGTGCCGCCGTCCACCCGCACCTCGACCCGCGAGATCCCGCGGTGCTGCGCCCAGGCGACCCCGGCGACCGGAATCGTGCCGGCCTTCGGGGAGGCGAACGGCCGGGGGGTGTCGATCCGGGACTCGGTCTTGATGGGCGCCTGCCGGGACCAGGTCCGCTTGACCCAGTAGGCGTCGTAGTCGTCGAACGTGGTCAGTTCGATGTCCTTGATCCACTTGCACGCCGACACGTATCCGTACAGGCCGGGTACGACCATCCGGACCGGGAAGCCGTGCTCGAAGGGCAGCGGCTCCCCGTTCATGCCAAGGGCGAGCAGGGCGTCGCGTCCGTCCATGACCGTCTCCACCGGGGTGCCGATGGTCATGCCGTCCACCGAGCGCGCGATGATCTGGTCCGCGGGCCCGCCGCTGGAGGGCGGCTTCACCCCGGCCTCGCGCAGCAGATCGGCCAGCCGCACGCCGATCCACCGGGCGTTGCCGACATACGGTCCGCCCACCTCGTTGGACACGCAGGTCAGGGTGATGTCGCGCTCGATGATCTCGCGGCGCAGCAGGTCCTGGAAGCTGAGCGTCACAGGGCGCTTCACACCCTTGCCGTGAATGCGCAGCCGCCATCCGTCCGCGTCGACATGGGGGACGACCAGCGCCGTGTCCACCCGGTAGAAGCTCTTGTTCGGTGTGACGAACGAGCTCAGGCCCCGGATCTTCAGATCGGCGCCCGCCGGTACGGCCGGTGCCGCCGAATCGGGTACGGGCAGCACCAGGTCCCGCCGCGATGCCGCGGCGCCGGCCTGGACCGCGGAGGTGAGCCGCCGCCCCAACAGGCCGGCGCCGGCCGAGGCCGCCGCCGCGGCGGTCGCCGCGATGACGAAGCCCCGCCGGTCGAAGGTGCCGTACACCGGCTCCCCGCCCCTCCCGCCAGCCGCGGGGGAGGGACCGGACGCCGGGGCCAGCCGGCCGACCAGGAAATACAGCACTCCTGCGGCCAGCACGGCACCCACCACCGAGGGCAGCGCGTCGGAGGGCCGACCCTCAGGCCGTCCCACCGCTGCGACTGCCCCGACCACACCGAAGACCAGAACGGCAGCCGAGCCGATCACCCGGTACCGCAGCGCCAGCACCCCGATCACCACGGCGAAGCCCGCCAGGAGAAGGAGAATGCCCAGCTCCAGGACCAGCTTGTCGTTGGTGCCGAAGTTCCGGACGGCGAAGTCCTTGAGCGCCGGGGGAGTGCGGTCGATGACCGCACCGCCCACCGCCGCCACCGGACCCGCCTCGGGACGGATGGCCGCCGCCGCCAGCTCGGCGACAGCCAGGGCGCAGAAACCGGCGATCAGACCGCTGAGCGCGGCGGCAGCAGCACGCACCCAGCGGGACCGCCGGGACCCATGGGCCCCGTCCTTCGCATCGTTCTGATCTTCGCTCACGACCGGGATTCGTCGCCGGACGCCCGGCGGATTGGTCTGTCACCCGAATGGATGAGAACTGATCACGGCCAATCCGCGGCGCGAGCTGCAACGAATCACTATCAGAGAGGCATCCGCCGCTCCTCCGGAAACGGAAGGAGGAGCGACCGGGGCCCGTGCTCGAAGGGAGCGGCATGACAGGGAAGCGGCGACGGACGGCCGTGCTGGGGAGCGGCGTGGCGGGACTGACCGCCGCGCACATCCTGCGGACGGCCCACGACGTGACGCTGTTCGAGGCGGACGACCGGGCCGGCGGCCATGCGCACACCCATGAGCTGCCCGCATCCGACGGCCGGGTCCACCGCGTGGACTCCGGCTTCATCGTGCACAACCGGCGCACCTACCCCCATCTGCTGCGTCTCTTCGCGGAACTCGGTGTCGCCACGCAGGAGTCGGAGATGAGCATGTCCGTGCGGTGCGAGGGCTGCGGACTGGAGTACGCGGGCGCCCGCGGCCCGGCGGGCCTCCTCGCCCGGCCGGGTGCCGCCCGGAACCCGGACTATCTGCGGATGCTGGCCGCGGTGCCCCGCTTCCACCGGTCCGCCCGGCGCCTCCTGGCGGACGGCGGACCCGGGGCGGACACCATGACGCTCGGCGAATTCGCCGCCCGCGGCCGCTTCTCCCCGTACTTCACCGCACACTTCCTGACCCCCGTGGTCTCCGCCGTCTGGTCCTGCGACCCGGTGACCGCGATGCGCTACCCGGCCCGCTACCTCTTCCGCTTCCTCGACCACCACGGGATGCTCTCGGTCGGCGGCTCCCCGGCATGGCGGACCGTCACCGGCGGATCGGGTGCCTACGTCGACCGGATCACCAAAAAGCTCGGCGCCGTCCGCACCGCGACCCCGGTCCGTACCGTGCGCCGGCACCCCGACGGCGTGGAGATCGTCACCGCGGACGACACCACCGAGCAGTTCGACTCCGTCGTCGTCGCCACCCACCCCGACCAGGCACTGCGGCTGCTCGCCGACCCCACGGACGAGGAGCGCCGCACCCTCGGCGCGTTCCGCTACTCCCGAAACCCGACGCTCCTGCACACCGACACCCGGCTGCTGCCGCGGGCCCGGGGCGCCCGCGCCTCCTGGAACTACCTGATGCCGTCCTGCGCCGCGAGCGCCGACCGCGTCACCGTCAGCTACGACATGAACCGGCTCCAGCGCCTCGACGCCCCGGAGACCTTCGTCGTCACACTGAACGGCGCCGACCGCGTCGCCCCCGGCCTGGTCCGCGCCCGCATGGTGTACGAACACCCCGTCTACACGCCCGAGTCGGTGGCCGCACAGGCCCGGCTGCCCGCCCTGTCGGGACCGCTCACCGCCTACGCGGGGGCGTACCACGGCTGGGGATTCCACGAGGACGGCTGCCGCTCGGGGGCGGAGGCGGCCGGAGCCCTGGGGGTGGACTGGTGAACGCCCTCTACCCCTGCACCATCGCCCACGTACGGTCCGCGCCCGGCAGGTACGCCTTCCGGCACCGCACCTACCTGTGGCTGATCGACCCGGACGGGCCGCCGCCGCTGCCGGCCGCCCTGCGCCTCCTGGCCGGCTTCGACCCCCGCGACCACTTCGGCGGCACGGCCCCGACGATCCGGGCCGGGCTGAGCCGGTTCCTGTCCGCGAACGGCGTCGACCTGGGCGACGGAACCGTACGGATGCTCACCCAGGCCCGGGTCTTCGGCCATGTCTTCAACCCGCTGACCGTCTACTGGTGCCGCCGCGCCGACGGAACCCCGCTCTGCACGGTCGCCGAGGTGCACAACACCTACGGCGAACGCCACTGCTACCTGCTCCAACCCGACCCCGCCGGCCGGGCGTCCACCGGCAAGGAGTTCTACGTCTCGCCGTTCTTCGACGTCGACGGCACCTACCGGATGCGGCTCCCCGAACCCGGCCCCCGGCTCGACCTGACGGTTCATCTCGAACGGGCCGGCATCCGGCCCTTCACCGCCACCGTCCGCGGGGTGCGGCGCCCGGTCACCCCGCGCGTACTGCTCCGGCTGGCGCTGCTCCACCCCTGGTCGACGGCGGTCGTCTCGGCCGCCATCCGGCTGCACGGGATCCGCCTATGGCTGCGCGGACTGCCCGTGCAGCCCCGCCCCCGCCACACCACTCAGGAAGGAATGCAGTGAGCGTGTCCACGTCCCACTCCCCGTCCCCCGCCATGCCGCCCCCGGTGCATGCCCCCGGCACCGACCCTGAGCGCTGGCCCGACATCGTCCGGCCGCCCCGCGCGTCGAGGCTGCGGACCGCTGTCGCCGAACAGCTCGTGTGCCGCGCACTGGCCCGGCTCCCGCTGCGCGCCCGGCTCGCCGGGCGGGACGACATCGGCCTCGGCGGCCCTCTGCTGGACATCCGCGACCCCGCCGCCTTCTTCCGCAGGATCGGGGTGAACGGGCTGATCGGCTTCGGTGAGTCATACATGGCGGGGGAGTGGGACTCACCCGATCCGGTGGGTGTACTGACCGTCCTCGCCGACCACGTCGCCACCCTGATCCCGAAACCGCTGCAGAAACTGCGCGGGCTCTGGGCCGGGCGCCGCCCCCCGGAGCAGCTGGGCACTCCCGAAGGCGCCCGGCACAACATCAGCCACCACTACGACCTGTCCAACGATCTCTTCGCACTCTTCCTCGACGAGACCCTCAGCTACTCCTCCGCCGTCTTCCGGAGCTTCCCCGCGGACCCCGAGGCACTGCCCGCGGCCCAGCACCGCAAGATCGACCGGCTGCTCGATCTGGCCGGCGTCGGGCCCGGCACCGAACTCCTCGAAATCGGAACCGGCTGGGGAGAACTGGCGATCCGCGCCGCCGCCCGTGGCGCCCGGGTCGTCTCCGTCACCCTCTCCGGCGAACAGCGGGACCTGGCCCGCCGCAGGATCGAGGAGGCCGGCTACGCGGACCGGGTCGACGTCCGGCTCTGCGACTACCGGAAGGTCGAAGGGAGTTACGACGCGGTGGTCAGCGTCGAGATGATCGAGGCGGTCGGCGCCGAGTACTGGCCGGTCTACTTCCGCACCCTGGAGGAGAGACTCGCCCCCGGCGGCCGCATCGCCCTCCAGGCCATCACCATGCCGGACGACCGGATGCGGGCCTCCCGCACCACCTTCACCTGGATCCACAAGTACATCTTCCCCGGCGGACTCCTGCCGTCCGTCGAGGCCATCGAGCGGGTCACGGCCCGCCACACCGCGCTGCGCGTCGACCGCTGCGACGACTTCGGCACGCACTACGCCGAGACGCTGCGGCTGTGGCGGGAACGGTTCGCCGAGCGGACCGCGGAAGTCGACGCACTCGGCTTCGACGCCGTCTTCCGCCGCATGTGGACCTTCTATCTGGCCTACTCCGAGGCGGGATTCCGCTCCGGCTACCTCCATGTGCGGCAACTGCTGCTGACCCGTCAGGAATCCGCGTGATGACACTTACCGGCAAGCAGGCGACGAACGGCGCGGCCCAGCGACTTGAACCCCTCGTCGAGCAGCTGCTCGACGGAGCGCTGCCGGTCAGGGTGCGGATGTGGGACGGCAGCGAGACCGGCGCCGCCGACGGCCCCCTGGTCCATGTACGGTCCCGGCGCGCCTTGCGCCGGCTGCTCTGGGCGCCCGGCGAGCTCGGCCTCGCAGAGGCGTACATCACCGGCGACGTGGACGTCGAGGGAGACCTGGCCGAAGGGCTGCGGGCGATGCGGCACGCGGTACGCGAACGCGGACTGCGCCCGCCGCGCCCCGGCGTCGGCGACCGGCTGCGGGCCGCGCGCACCGCACTGCGCCTGGGCGCGGTGGGCCCCCGCCCGCCCGTTCCCGCCGCACGGGCAGGACTGCACGGCGTACTGCACAGCAAGTCCCGCGACCGGGCCGCCATCAGCCACCACTACGACCTCTCCAACGCCTTCTACGCGCTGCTTCTCGACGAGACGATGGCCTACTCCTGCGGCTACTGGACCAGCGACGCACCCGGCTACGGCCCCGCCGACGCCCAGCGCGACAAGCTGGAGCTGATCTGCCGCAAGCTGGGCCTGCGCCCGGGGTCGCGACTGCTGGACATCGGCTGCGGCTGGGGTTCGCTGACCCTGTACGCCGCAGAGCGCCACCAGGTCCGTGTCACCGCCGTCACGCTCGCCCGGGAACAGGCCGCGCACGTGCGGGCGCAGGTGGCCGAGCGGGGGCTGGAGGATCTGGTCGAGGTCCGCTGCTGCGACTACCGCGACATCGACAGGGCGCCCGGCCACCAGGGCGGGTACGACGCCGTGTCCACCGTCGAGATGGGCGAGCACGTCGGGGACGCGGAGTACCCCGCCTTCACCGCGACGCTGCACTCCATGGTCCGGCCGAGCGGCAGGGTCCTGGTCCAGCAGATGTCGCGGGGCCGCGACGCCCCGGGCGGCGGAGCGTTCATCGAGTCCTACATCGCCCCCGACATGCACATGCGCCCGCTCGGTGAGACGGTCGGGCTGCTGGAGGGCGCCGGGCTCGAGGTGCGTGACGTCGAGGGGCTGCGCGAGCACTACGTCCGGACGGTGGACGCCTGGCGGCACACCCTGGAACAGAACCAGCCGGAGTTCGCCGATCTCGTCGGCGAGGAGACGGTGCGGGTGTGGCGGCTGTATCTGGCCGGTGGCGCCCTCGCCTTCGAGGAACGGCGGATGGGCGTGGACCAGATCCTCTCCGTACGGCCGGAGAGGACCGGTGCGGCGGCGATGCCCGCGACCCGCCACGGCTGGTACGCCGAACAGGCCGGCCGCGACGGTGCGACGGCCGGGGTCACCGGATGAACGGCTTCGGATGGGCGGCGTTCGCTCAGGGCCTCGCGCCCTGCGCGGGCGCCGCCCTCGCCGTCATGCTCGTCACGTTCGCCGTCGCGCTGCGCAAGGGCGTGCACCGCGTCGTGGACATCGCGTGGGGCCTCGGCTTCACGGCCGTCGCGCTCGTCTCGTACGGCATGTCGGCCGGCGGCGGGGGAGACGGCACCCGGCGGCTCCTGGTCACCGTGCTGACGGCGGTGTGGGGGCTGCGCCTGGCCTGGCACATCGCCCGCAGGGGGAGGGGACACGGGGAGGACCCGCGGTACGCGGCGATGCTGGACAGGGCGCCGGGCAGCCCCGCCCTGTACGCCCTGCGCAAGGTGTACCTGCTCCAGGGCGCGCTGGTCTGGCTGATCTCGCTGCCGGTGCAGGCGGCCGGGTATGTGCGGGGTCCGGTCGGTGCACTGGCCTGGGCGGGTGCCGCGCTCTGGGCGGTCGGACTCGTCTTCGAGGCGGTGGGGGACCGCCAGCTGGCCCGGTTCAAGGCGGACCCGGGCAACCGGGGGCGGATCATGGACCGGGGGCTGTGGTCCTGGACCCGTCATCCGAACTACTTCGGTGACTTCTGCGTGTGGTGGGGCCTGTTCCTGATCGTCTGCGAGGCTCCTGCGGCCGCCGCGGCCACGGTCGTGGCTCCCGTGCTGATGAGCTTCCTGCTCATCGGCGGCAGTGGAAAGGCCCTGCTGGAACGGCATATGGCCGAGCGCCCCGGCTTCGCCGCGTACACCGCAAGGACCAGCGGCTTCCTCCCCCGGCCGCCACGCAGGGGCTGACCGACGGGCTCGGCGGCTGTCTGCCTCGGCGACCGCTCCACCCGCGGCTGGCGGTCATGCGCGGGGTGGATCCGGAGACCGTCCATGACCACGCCGAACGGACGTGCGGCCATTCCCGTTGTACCGGCCGAGATGACGGCGATCCCGAGCGCCGGCCCTCCTGCGTGTTCGCCATCACGGCGCCCCCTTCCTGCTAGCGTCATCGTGATAAACGGGCTGTCACCCCATTTAAGGTCGAGCCGGGAGGTCCCCATGTCCGAAGCGATCACCAGCCGGGACCGTGACCTCGGCAATTTCATCCCCGGGCCGTCGCTGAGCGAGTACCGGGCCCGGTTCGAATCACACTTCACGCTGGACCGGCAGGACGGCATCCTCACCGTCCGCATACACCGGCAGGGGGAGGAGGCCCGCTGGTCCAGGGGGCTGCTGAACGCCTGGAACCTGCTGCTCCGGGAGGTGGGTGCGGACCGGGACACCGAGGTCGTCGTCATCACCGGCACCGGAGACTCCTGGCTGGCCGGAGTCGAAGCCGGCTCGTTCGCCGAACCATTGAGTCAGTGGGACAGCGACCTCGTCGCCGAGCAGTACAACGACGGGGTCAAACTCCTCGAACGACTGGTTTTCGACATCGATGTCCCCACCATCGCGGCCATCAACGGTCCTGGCCCGCGTCTGGAGCTTCCGTTGCTGTGCGACATGACTCTCTGCACCGAGGACGTCGTCTTCGGCGACGGGAATTTCGGCGTCGGCTCGATCCCCGGTGACGGAATGTTCCTCGCACTGTGCGAACTGGTGGGTCCCAAGAGAGCGAGCTACATCATCTACACCGGCCAGGGAATCCCGGCGGAAGAGGCCGAGCGCCTCGGTGTCGTCAACGAGGTCCTCCCGCGGGCGGAGTTGCTGCCACGCGCCCACGAGCTCGCGTCGCGCATCATGGCCAGGCCCCGCACTTCCCGTCGACTGACCCATGGCATCGCCAGTCGGCCGTGGCAGCGTCGTCTCATGACCGACCTGCGGAACTCCTACGCCCACCAGCTTCTCGGCATGGCGACCTGACCTCGCATCGCCCGTCCGCACCGCACTGGGACGGCTGACCAACACCGGTGGCACGTGGCCCTGCCCGGCCCTGAGGGGTCTGGCACGCCCGGTGGGTGCAGTGGGCCACGCACCCCGTCGCCTCCCAACGACGGAGGTGCGCAGCCGGCACCGCGAAGTGACCTCGGCCCGCCGGGACGACCCGGCCCGGGGGGAGCGCCGTGGCCACCGCGTCCGGGGAAGCGGGGACGCGCCGGGTGTGGCGGCCTCACACGCGACATCTGCCCGTTGTCGCGAGACTCATGCGGCCTGCGGACGGCCGTCCGGAGCGGTCGGCTCCGGTCGGCCTCCCGCAGGCCCCGCTCATGCCGACGGCAGCTTCATCAGCGCCAGCGGCGTGCTGGTCGGCTGCTTCGAACCGCCCGCGGGCTCGACCGTGATGCCCATCCCCGTGGCGCCGTCCACCGGCCCGTCGAGCAGGGAGGCGTACGTCGTCGACGAGGGCCCGGCCGCCTGCATCAGGCCTGCGGACCGCATCGTGCCGCCGTCGTCGAACCACAGCTGGTAGACCTTGTCGCCCGGTGCCCTCTCCAGTCCCGAGGCGAGGAATACGGCCCGGTCCTGGCTTCGGGAGACCACCACGGTTCCCTTGACACCGTCGCTCAGCGTGGCCGAACTCGACCGGGCGTCGGACGCCGCGATGACCTCGGACACCCGCTCGCTGCGCTGCTGGGTGGCGCGGGCGTCCTTGCGGGCGTCCTGGGCCTCCTGGTTCTGCCAGACGGCGATGCCGCCGAAGCCGGCCGCGGCGGCCAGGCAGGCGGCCAGCGCGAACTTCGACCAGCGTCCCGCCCTTCCCATGCCGTCCCGGCCGCCCCCGGCCCCGCCGGAGCGGGCCCGGCGGCCGCTGGAGGGCGACTCCTGGCGTACGGTCTGCACCTCCCGCAGCACCCGCTCGCGCAGCTCCCGCGAGGGCGTCATGGACACCGCGAGCGCGAGCCGGGTCGCCGTCTCGGACAGCTCCCGCACCTCCACGGAACAGGCCTCGCAGTCGCCCAGGTGGCGTTCGAACTCCCGGCGTTCCGCGTCCGGCAGCGCGTGCAGGGCGTAGGCCCCGGTCAGTGTGTGAAGTCCGGCGTTGCTCATGCGCTCACCCCGAGGCAGTCGCGCAGCCGGATCAGTCCGTCGCGCAGTCGAGTCTTGATGGTTCCGAGCGGCACCGCGAGCAGCTCCGACACCTCGCGATAGGTCAGTCCGCGGTAGTACGCCAGCGTGACGGACTCCCGTTGCAGTTCGGACAGGGTCCGCATACAGCGCCGGACCTGCTCGCGCTCCAGCCGGCTCTCGACCTGTTCGGTGACGTCGTCGAAGGCGGGGGTGCGGTCGAGCAGCGCGGCCTTGTGCTCACGGGCCGTCGTCGCCTCCACCGAGCGCACCCGGTCCACAGCGCGGTGATGGGCCAGGGTCAGCACCCAGTTCATGGCGCTGCCGCGGGCCGCCTGAAAGCGCGGCGCGGTACGCCACACCTCCACCAGCACCTCCTGGGCGACCTCCTCCGACTGGGCGGGGTCGCGCAGGACGCTTCTCACGAGCCCGAGCACCGGACCGCAGACCACCTCGTACACCTGCGCGAAGGCATCCTGGTCACCCCGGGCGACCATCCCCAGGAGCTCCTGCAGATCGGGCCCCGCCGAGGCCAATCCGCTGATGTGCACGGCTTCTTTCACGCGGACTTCCTCCCAGGAAGGTGATCGGTCTCCGTGGTTGATTCGGAGCCCATGACACAACGGATTGGTCAAGGGGTGAAATCCTTCCACGCCTTCCGGTGTACGCGATATATCGTGGTTGGCGTGTTCCGTTGACGCGTCTCCGGAAATCGCGATATGTTCGGCCGCGAGTATTCGACAGCGAGGGATGAGGTGGCGGAGGCCGTGGCCAAGCGGCGCAAGCTCAGCAACCCACTGGCGCTCACGGTGATGGTGCTGCTCGCCGAGCGGTCCATGCATCCGTACGAGATCGCCCAGACCCTCCGCCGCCGGGGCAAGCAGCACAGCGTCAAGATCAATTTCGGTTCGCTCTACACCGTGGTCCAGAACCTGGAGAAGCACGGTTACGTGGAGGTCGCGGGCGTGCAGCGACAGGGCAACCGCCCCGAGCGCACGCTCTACGGCATCACGGAGACCGGGCGGGCCGAGATGCTGGACTGGCTGTCCGACCTGATCGCGGTCCCGGCCGCCGAATTCCCCGCGTTCGACACGGCACTGTCGCTGCTCCCGGTCCTGCCGCCGGACGAGGTGGCCGAGCTCCTGGCGGACCGGGAGCAGGCTCAGGCGATGCAGGCCGCGGCGCTCCGGGGGGTGCTGGCCCAGCTGGGTGACAGGCTCCCCCGGGTCTTCGTCGTGGAGACCGAGTACCAGGTCCACATGATCGAGGCGCAGCTGGAGTGGATCAGGAACTTCCGCACGGAGCTCGGTGACGCCACCATCAGCGGCATCGAGGAGTGGAAGTCCTTCCACGAGACCGGCGAGGTCCCGCAGGACTGGCGGGACCTCGACGAGCAGGAGAACGTCCTCGACCCCGAACACAGGATGTGACGGGAGAGGGAGCGACAGAAAATGGACCCCGGCAGGTGCTGTTGGAGCAGTACCCGCCAGGGTCCACGAACCCCGGACCGGACATGCCGTGAAGGCGGGCCAGGCGATCGAGGTGCGGCACACCCAGGATAGCCCGGCACTCCTCACGCGGATCGGACCGGCATACCGGGCATTCGGAGACCCGAGTGCCCCGCCGACCCCAGGAGAGCTCTGCCCATGAGCACCCGTGCGCCCGCTGTAGAGGCGCGACAACTGATCAAGACCTATCCAGGTGATGTCACCGCGCTCAGCGGCATGGACCTCACCGTCTCGCCCGGCACCGTCTTCGGCCTTCTCGGGCCCAACGGGGCGGGGAAGTCCACCACCGTCAAGATCCTCACCACGCTGGCCCGCCCCGACTCCGGCACCGCCTCGGTCGCGGGGCACGACGTCCTGCGCCGTCCCGACCAGGTCCGCCGGGCCATCGGTGTGGTCGCCCAGAAGTCCGGCGCCGACCCGGTCGCCACCGGCCGCGAGAACCTGGTGCTCCAGGGCCGGCTGTACGGGATGCGGGGCGCCGCCGTCCAGCACCGCGCCGATGAGCTGCTGGACCGCTTCGGCCTCGCGGACGCCGCGAAGCGCCAGGTGAAGGGGTACTCGGGCGGCATGCAGCGCCGGCTCGACGTGGCGCTCGGCCTGGTCCACCGCCCCGAGGTGCTCTTCCTCGACGAGCCGACGACCGGTCTCGACCCCGAGGCCCGCACGGCGATGTGGGAGGAGATCTCCCGGCTGGCCGGCGAAGAGGGGCTGACCATCGTGCTGACCACGCACTACCTGGAGGAGGCCGACCGGCTCGCCGAGCGCATCGCGATCGTCGACCGCGGCCGGGTCGTCGTCGAGGGCACGCCCGACGAGCTCAAGGGCGAACTGCGCGGTGACGCGGTCCACATGGAACTGCGCGCCGACGCGGACCGCGGCGCGGTCACCGCCGCAGTCGCCGGGCTGCCCGGCATGCACGAGGTGCTGGTCGAGGGCCGACGGGTCAGCGTTCGCGCCGACGACGGCGCCGCAGCCGTCCCGGTGCTGCTCGGCGCTCTGGAGCGGGCCGGTGCGGCCGTCGCCGCGGCCACGGTCGCCCGCCCCTCCCTCGACGATGTCTATCTGCGCTATGCGGGCCGCCGCTTCTCCGAGGCGGAGTCGGCCGGACCACAGAGCACCCCCGCACCGGTCGCCGCAGGAGGACCCCGATGAGCAGTCAGGCCCTGGCCCAGACCTGGTACATGACCCAGCGCCAGCTGCTGGCGATCCTCCGGCAGCCGGTCTTCCTGGCGATCTCGCTGATCCAGCCGGTGATCTGGCTCTTCCTGTTCGGCAACCTCTTCAAGAAGGTCGTCGAGCTGGGCGGCTTCGGCACCACGTCCTACCTCGACTACCTCATCCCCGGCATCGTCGTGATGAGCGCGCTCGGATCGAGCATGTGGGCCGGGATGGGCACTCTGGAGGAGATCGAGCGCGGCACGCTCAACCGCTTCCTGACGACACCCGTCAGCCGCAACGCCCTGATGAACGCCAACGTCGTGCAGAACGGCATCAGTACGGCTCTGCAGTCCGTGGTCATCGTCCTGCTCGGCTGGGCCGCGGGTGCCACCTACCCGGGCGGGGTGGGCGGTCTGGTGATCCTGGTCGTCGCCTCGATCCTGCTCGGATCGGTGTTCGGCGCGTTCTCCAACGCCCTGGGCATGCTGGTCCGCGAGCGGGAGTCCATCATCGGCATCAACACCTTCCTGCTGCTGCCGCTGACCTTCCTGTCGTCGTCATTCATGGCACCGAGCCAGATGCCGTCCTGGATGCGGCATATCGCCGACTTCAACCCGGTCAACTGGGCGATGGTGGCAGGCCGTTCCGCATTGACCGCCGACCCGGACTGGGGGCTGGTGCTCAGCCGCGGGGCAGCGCTGCTGGTGCTCGCCGCGGTCGCTGTCCTGCTGTCGACCCGGACCTTCCGCTCGTACCAGAAGTCGGTCTGACCGACGCGGCGTCACCGGCCCGGCACCGTGTCCTCGACCGGTGCGGGCCGGTCGCCGGGAAAGCGGTCGGGGGCGCCGGGACCTGGGGCCGCACATGAGCGTGCCCCGGTCCGCGGACCGGGGCACAGTCGAGCCGGGGTGCCGGGGGCGTCCCGTTCCCCTACGCGGCGCTCTCTTCCTCGCGCTCCACCTGCTCGTTCCAGGCGCGCTTGACCGTGCGCCAGGCGTCGTCGTCCTTGCCCAGGCGCCAGTAACCGGAGATCGAGAGCCGGGGCAGCGGGATCCCGCGGTCCAGCCGCAGGTGGCGGCGGATTTCCTTGACGAAGCCGGCCTCGCCGTGGACGAACGCCTGTACCTCGCCCGCCGGGAACTCCAACTCCTTCACAGCGGCTGTGAGCGCCTCACCGACCGGGCGGCCGCCGCGGTGCAGCCAGTGCACCTTCACGCCGTCCGGCGTGGCGATCTTCTGCTCCTCGGTGGCGTCCTCGACCTCGACGAAGGCGTGCACCACCGCGCCCTCGGGCATCCGCTCCATCGCCGCGGCGACGGCCGGCAGTGCGCTCTCGTCGCCCACCAGGAGATGCCAGTCGGCCGAGGCGTCGGGGCCGTAACCACCGCCGGGGCCCAGGAACGTCACCTGGTCGCCGGCCTTGGCGCGGGCAGCCCACGGGCCGGCGAGGCCCTCGTCGCCGTGCACCACGAAGTCGATGGCCAGCTCCCGGGTGGCCGGGTCCCAGAAACGCACGGTGTACGTACGGGTGGTGGGCCACAGCTCGCGGGGGAACTCCTCGCGGATGGCGGCCATGTCGAAGGGGTGCGCGTAGTCGGCACCCTCGGGAGCGAAGCACAGCTTGACGTAGTGGTCGGTGAAACCGGAGAGCGCGAATTCCGCGAGACCGTCACCGCCGAGGACCACCCGGATCATGTGGGGGGTGATCTGCTCGGTGCGCAGGACCTGCGCACCCTGCGCCTTGGGTGCCTGTCGCGCCGGTCGTTCTGCCACGAGGTTCTCCCTGTGTTGTCCTACCCGGACCGTCGTCCTTAGGGTCACCTAACCTAACACCTCAGCTCCGGAGTGTGGAGAGCAGGCGCTGCAGGGCGCCGCCCAGCCCCCACTGGTCCGCCAGCGCTTCGAGCGCCGCCGGGTCGCGCGGCTCGGCCGGCAGGGCGGGGTCGAAGCCGGGCAGCGGTACGTCACCGGCGACCCGCACCACCGTCGGCGCCACGGCCACGTAGTCGCGGGCCTCGTCGAGCCGTTTGCGCTGCGAGGGCGTCAGCTTCGCGGCCGGATCGTCCACCGCTGCCATGATTCCGGCCAGATCGCCGAAGGCGTCCAGCAGCTTCGCCGCCGTCTTCTCGCCGATGCCGGGCACGCCGGGCAGCCCGTCGCTCGGGTCGCCGCGCAGCAGTGCCAGGTCCACGTAGCCGGAGCCGTTCACCCCGTACTTCTCGCGCAGCCAGGCCTCGTCCGTCACCTGGAGCGAACCGACGCCCTTCAGCGGGTAGAGCACCCGCACCCCGCGGGCGTCGTCCACCAGTTGGTACAGGTCCCGGTCGCCGGTGACGATGTCGACCGGGCCGGCCGCCAGGCCCGCCAGCGTACCGATCACATCGTCGGCCTCGTATCCCGCGACACCGACCCGGGCGATCCCCAGGGCGTCGAGGACGTCCTCGATGATCGGCACCTGCGGAGCCAGTGTGTCGGGTGTCTCCTCCTCGTCGGGCAGCCCGTCGGCCGTCTCCACCGCGACCCGGTGCGCCTTGTACGAGGGAATCAGCTCGACCCGCCAGTGCGGACGCCAGTCCGCGTCCATGCAGGCGACCAGATCGTCGGGCCGGTGGTCCTGCACGAGCCGGCCGATGAAATCGAGCAGTCCGCGTACTGCGTTGACCGGAGTACCGTCCGGTGCGCGCACGGAGTCGGGGACCCCGAAGTAGGCGCGGTAGTAGAGGGAAGCGGTGTCGAGGAGCATCAGGCGTCGCGTCACACCCCTGATGATGCCGCACCCTGCTGACAGTGGCGGACGAGGACGCGGTTCCCGAACTGGGGCCGCTTTTATGTGACCTGGGTCACTCTTGTGTTTGACCCGTGTAAGCGGGGGCAGGCGCGGCATCGGAGCGGACCACGTCGCATTTTCAACTATGTGGACGTGGCCTGCGGACCGAATCCGCGCGCTCCACGGTCTGCCGGAGGGGTGGCAGACCGTTTTCGGTTCAACGCGTGAGGTGTATGTGTCAAGGCTGCAAGCCGAACACTTGTACAAAGTCTTCGGCAGACGACCCGATCAAGCCGTGCAGAAACTCGAGAGCGGCTCGGACCGCGACGAGCTGCGCGCCGACGGAACGACCGCAGCGGTGATCGACGCCTCGTTCACAGTGGAACCGGGCCAGATCTTCGTCGTGATGGGGCTGTCCGGCTCGGGCAAGTCCACGTTGCTGCGGATGCTCAACGGACTGCTGGAGCCCACCGCCGGAAAGGTGATGTTCGACGGCCAGGACCTGACCGCCCTGACCCCGGCCGAGCTCCGCCACACCCGGTCCACCAAGATCAGCATGGTGTTCCAGCACTTTGCGCTCTTCCCCCACCGGAGCGTGCTGGAGAACGCCGGCTACGGGCTGGAGGTGCAGGGTGTGCCGCGCGACGAGCGGAACCGGCGCGCCACCGAGGCCCTGGAGATGACCGGCCTGGCGGGCTGGGAGAACTCCTGGCCCGACGAGCTCTCCGGCGGTATGCAGCAGCGTGTCGGCCTGGCCCGCGCACTGGCCACCGACGCCGACCTGCTCCTCATGGACGAGTCGTTCAGCGCACTCGACCCGCTGATCCGCCGTGACATGCAGGACCAGCTCCTCGAACTGCAGAAGCGGCTGAAGAAGACCATCGTCTTCATCACCCACGACCTCAACGAGGCCATGCGCCTCGGTGACCGGATCGCCGTGATGCGCGACGGGGAGATAGTCCAGCTCGGCACCGCCGAGGACATCCTCGTCACGCCGGCCAACGACTACGTCGCCTCCTTCACCCAGGACGTGGACCGCTCCAGGGTGCTGACCGCGAGCGCGATCATGGCCGAGCCGGACACCGCCATCGGCACCAAGACCGACGGCGGCAAGGAACTCCGCACCCCGGAGGACGTCCTGCGGGAGGCCCCGGCCACCGTCACCGAGTCCACCCCGATCATCGAGCTGTTCACGCCTTGCTCGCAGAGCGGTGTCCCGGTCGCGGTGACCGATGACAAGGGCAAGCTCGTGGGCGTCGTGCCCAGGTCCCGGCTGCTGGCTGTGCTCGGCGAGCCGATGACCCCCGCCGAGGCTCCTCAGGACGCCGCGGCTTCGCTGAAGAAGGTGGCAAGTGTTTAGGCTCCACCTCGGCGACTGGGTCGACTCCGCCGTCGACTGGCTCCAGACCCACCTGGCCTGGCTCTTCGACTTCATCAGCTCCATAGTCAGCAACATGTTCGACGGCATAGCCGCCGTCATATCCGCCCCCGCGCCTCTGCTCTTCGCGGGCATCGTCGCCGTCATCGCCTGGTGGCTGCGCGGTCTGCTCGCCGGTGTGCTCGCGTTCGTCGGCTTCGCCCTCATCGACTCCGTCGATCTGTGGGACGAAGCGATGGACACGCTCACCCTGGTGCTCGTGGCGACCATCGTGACGCTGGTGCTGGCCGTGCCGCTCGGTATCTGGGCGTCCCGCTCCAAGGCCGTCAGCGCGGTGACCCAGCCGGTCCTCGACTTCATGCAGACCATGCCCGCCATGGTCTATCTGATCCCCGGCGTCATCTTCTTCGGTGTCGGCGTGGTCCCCGGTGTCATCGCCACCATCATCTTCTCGCTGCCTCCGGGCGTGCGAATGACCGAGCTCGGCATCCGTCAGGTCGACGGTGAACTCGTCGAGGCGGCCGAGGCCTTCGGCACCACCTCGCGCAACACCCTGCTGCGGGTGCAGCTGCCGCTCGCGCTGCCCACGATCATGGCGGGCATCAACCAGGTCATCATGCTGGGCCTGTCCATGGTGGTCATCGCCGGCATGGTCGGCGGCGGCGGCCTCGGTGGCGCCGTCTACCGCGCCATCGGCAACGTCGACGTCGGCCTCGGCTTCGAGGCGGGCATCTCCATCGTCGTCCTGGCCATGTACCTGGACCGGATGACCAGCGCCCTGGGCCGCGAGGTCTCCCCGCTGGCCCGACGCGCGCTCGCCAAGGCGCAGGCGGCGACCGGCGGACTGAAGCTGTGGAACTACCGCCCGCAGCCCGTCGTCGCCGTGGCCGGCATCGTCGTCCTCGCACTCGTGGCCGGTGGCATCGGCCTGTTCGGCTCCTCGGACTCGGACAACACCGCGAGCACCGACTCCAAGAACATCGGCGCCGGCAAGACGATCAGCATGGGTTACATCCCGTGGGACGAGGGCATCGCCTCCACCTTCCTCTGGAAGGAGCTGCTGGAGCAGCGCGGCTTCAAGGTCGACGCCAAGCAGTACGAGGCCGGGGCGCTGTACACCGGTATGGCGGGCGGCCAGATCGACTTCGAGACCGACTCCTGGCTGCCGGTCACCCACGCCGCGTACTGGAAGAAGTACAAGGACCGCCTGGACGACATGGGCTCCTGGTTCGGACCCACCACCCTGGAGCTGGCCGTTCCTTCGTACGTGAAGGACGTCAAGACCCTGGATGATCTCAAGGGCAAGGGCTCGAAGTTCAAGGGCCGCGTCGTCGGCATCGAGCCGAGTGCCGGTGAGACGGGCCTGCTCAAGGACAAGATCCTGCCGGGCTACGGCCTGGACAAGGAGTACAAGGTCGTCGACGGCTCCACGCCGTCCATGCTGGCCGAGCTGAAGCGCGCGTACGCCAAGAAGGAGCCCATCGTGGTTCCGCTCTGGTCGCCGCACTGGGCGTACAACCAGTACGACCTGACCAAGCTCAAGGACACCAAGAACCTCTGGGGCAAGGGCGACGGCATCCACACGCTGAGCCGCAAGGGCTTCTCCGACGAGAACCCCGAGGTCGGCAAGTGGCTGAAGAACTTCAAGATGACCGAGGACCAGCTCACCAGTCTTGAGGCGCAGATCCAGAAGAGCGGATCCGGCAAGGAGCAGGAGGCCGTCCGTACCTGGCTCAAGGCCAACCCGGGCTTCGCCGACAAGGCGGCTCCGGTCGCGAAGGCCAAGACCTCCAAGGGTGCCAACGGCAAGGACGAGCGCGAGCGCGCCGTCGAGATGGCCTGGTTCCCCTGGGAGGAGGACATCGCCGCCACGTACCTGTGGAAGGCAGTCCTGGAGAACCGCGGTTACAAGATCAACCTCAAGCAGTTCGAGGTCGGCCCGATGTACACCGCGATGTCCCGCGGTCAGCTCGACGTGCAGTTCGACGGCTGGCTGCCGTACACCCAGAAGAACTACTGGGACAAGTACGGCTCCCAGCTGACGGACATCGGCTCGTGGTACGGCCCCACCTCGATCGAGGTCGCGGTGCCCAGCTACGTCAAGGACGTCAAGACGCTGGCCGACCTCAAGGGCAAGAGCTCGGAGTTCAAGGGCCGGATCGTCGGCATCGAGCCGGGTACGGCCACGATGGAGAACCTCAAGAAGAACGTGCTGCCGAAGTACGGCCTCGACAAGGAGTACAAGGTCGTCGACTCCTCGACGCCCGGCATGCTCGCCGAGCTGAAGCGCGCGTACGCCAAGAAGGAGCCCATCGCCGTACTCCTGTGGACCCCGCACTGGGCCTACAACGAGTACAAGATGACCAAGCTCCAGGACCCGAAGAAGGCCTTCGGTGACGGCGACCGGTTGCACACCATCGCTTCCAAGGACTTCCCGAAGAACTACCCGCAGCTGACCAAGTGGTTCAAGAACTTCAAGCTGAGCGAGGACCAGCTCGGCGGCCTGGAGAACGAGATCCAGAAGCTCGGTACGGGACACGAGGAAGAGGCCGTGAAGGTCTGGATGGACAAGAATCCGGGCATCGCGGACAAGATGGCTCCGCAGCACTGACCCCGTCGCGCCCCCACCAGGGG
>NZ_JBHVWF010000129.1:0-22950 GCF_042882365.1 Streptomyces sp. NPDC058221
CCACACCGACCGATCTCCGCAGCGAACACCTCCGACTCCCCCAGCAAACCCACCGCCATACCCACCCACTGCGACCCCTGACCCGGAAACACGAAGACCGCTCCGTCACGGTGCTCGGCGGTGCCCCGGACGACGGCGGCGTTGTCGGCTCCGGCGGCGAGTGCGTCCGTGGCGGCCCGGAACTCCGTGAGGTCGTGGGCGACGATCACCGCCCGGTGCTCGTGCTGTGTGCGGGCGGTGGCGAGCGTGAGACCGGTGCTCGCCGCGTCGAGGGTGTCGTTGCCGCTGAGGAAGGCGGCGAGGCGCTCCGCCTGGCCGTTCAGGGCACGTTCGTCGCGGGCGGACAGCAGCCACGGCAGAGACTGGGTGTGCGCGGCTGCCTCTGCGGCCGGTCGCCGCTCCGGCTGCTCCTCCGGGGTCCCGGGGGCCGGGGCCGGCTCATCCGTCCTGGGCGCCTCCTCCACGATGACGTGGGCGTTCGTGCCGCTGATGCCGAACGACGAGACACCGGCCCGCCGCTTGCGATCCCCCCGCGGCCACGGCGCGGCCTCGGTCAAAAGCGACACGGCACCCGAGGACCAGTCCACATGCGGCGACGGCTCCTGCGCGTGCAGCGTGCGCGGCAGCACCTCATGCCCCAGCGCCATCACCATCTTGATGATGCCGCCGATGCCTGCCGCGGCCTGGGTGTGGCCGATGTTCGACTTGAGGGATCCGAGCCGCAGGGGCTGGTCCGGCTGCCGGTCCCTGCCGTAGGCCCCGAGCAGTGCCTCCGCTTCGATCGGGTCGCCCAGTGCGGTGCCGGTGCCGTGGGCCTCGACGGCGTCGATGTCCGGTCCGGAGAGGCCCGCGGCTGCCAGTGCCTGGCGGATCACGCGCTGCTGCGACGCTCCGTTGGGGGCCGTGAGCCCGTTGGACGCCCCGTCCTGGTTGACCGCGGAGCCCCGCACCACGGCCAGCACCCGGTGCCCGTTGGCCTGCGCGTCGGAGAGCCGCTCCAGGGCGATGACGCCCACGCCCTCGCCCCACGCGGTGCCGTCGGCCGCGGCGCCGAACGCCTTGCACCGGCCGTCGGGGGACAGTCCGCTCTGGCGGCTGAACTCGACGAACATGCCGGGGTTGGCCATCACCGTGGCGCCGCCGGCCAGGGCGAGCGAGCACTCGCCGGTGCGCAGGGCCTGCACGGCCAGGTGCAGTGCGACGAGCGAGGACGAGCACGCGGTGTCGACCGTCACCGCGGGTCCCTCGAAGCCGAAGGTGTACGAGATCCGGCCGGATGCCACGCTCGCGGTGTTGCCGGTCAGCAGATAGCCGTCGTAGCCGTCGGCGGGTTCGTGCAGTCGAGGGCCGTAGTCCTGGGACATGGCGCCGACGAATACTCCGACGGCACGTCCGCGCAGGTCCGCCGTGGGGAGCCCGGCGCGCTCCAGGGCCTCGACCGACGTTTCGAGCAGCAAGCGCTGCTGTGGGTCCATGGCGGCCGCTTCGCGCGGGGAGATCCCGAAGAACGCCGCGTCGAACCGGTCGGCGTCATGCAGGAATCCGCCCTGCCGCACATACGATTTCCCCGGGCTCGTGGGGTCGGCGTCGAACAGGCCGTCCAAGTCCCAGCCACGGTTGGCGGGGAACGCGGAGACCGCGTCGGTCTCCCCCGCCATCAGTCGCCAGAGTCCCTCGGGGGACTCCACGCCGCCGGGAAAACGGCAGCCCATGCCCACGATGGCGATCGGCTCGTCCGCCGACTGTGCGGATGCGCTGCCGGCGGTGGCGCCGGTGTCTGTCGCGGCCTCGTCGGGAGCGGTCCGTGCGCCGGGCAGTTCGGTGAGGAGATGGCTGATGAGGGCGGCGGGCGAGGTGTGGGTGAACAGCAGGGTGCTGGGGAGCGATAGACCGGTGACGTCGTTGAGGCGCGAGCGCAGCTCGACCGCGGCGTAGGAGTCGAAGCCGAGTTCGTTGAATGCGCGGCCGGTGTCCACTGCCGCCGGGGTGACATGTCCGAGCACGATCGCGACGGTCGTGCGAACCAGCTCGGTGACGGCCCGGGTGCGTTCGGTGTCGTTCAGACCCGCGAGCCGGTCGCCGAAGGACTCCCCCTCGTCCCGGTCCGGCTGCTGGTCCGGTCGGTCCTGGGCCTGCGGGCGCGGTGCAGGGCGGGCGGCTCCGGCCGGGCCTCCACGTGCCGTCGCGTCGAGGGTCTCGGGCCAGAAGCGTTCGCGCTGGAAGGCGTAGGTGGGCAGGGCGACCGGGGCCGCTGTGCCTGGGAGCATCGCGGTCCAGTCCACCTCTGTCCCATGGGCGAAGGCGGTGGCGACCGCGGTCAGCAGCGTGATGGGCTCGGAGCGGCCGGCACGTTGTGCGGGAACGAGGACGGGGGCCGGCCGGCCCGGAAGGCAGTCGCGGGCCATGGACGTGAGTACGGCGTCCGGCCCGAGTTCCAGGAAGGTCGTGACGCCCTGTTCCCCCAGGGTGCAGATGCCGTCGGCGAACCGTACGGCCTGCCGCATGTGCTTGGCCCAGTAGTCGGGGGTGCACAGTTCCGCCGGGTTCGCGAGTGCGCCCGTGACGTTGGAGACGACGGGTATGTGTGGAGGTGTGAAGGTCAGTCCGGAGGCCACGTCACGGAACTCGTCGAGGACTTCGTCAAGGTGCCAGGAGTGGAAGGCGTGGCTGACCTTGAGGCGGCGGGCCTTGCGGCCCCGGGAACGCCAGAGCTCGGCGATCTCCAGGACCGCGTCCTCGTCGCCGGAGACCACGGTGGATTCCGGGCCGTTGACCGCAGCGACGCCGACCCGGCCGGCGAAGGGGGGCAGAGATTCGAGGACCTCGGCCTCGGGCACCTGGAGCGAGACCATCGCCCCGCCGGTCCGCGCCGTCTGCATCAGCCGCCCGCGGGCCGACACCAGGGCTGCGGCGTCGGGGAGCGAGAGGACGCCGGCGACATGTGCGGCGGCGAGTTCGCCCACGGAGTGTCCGGCGACGTGGGACGGGGTGATGCCCCAGTGCTCGACGAGCCGGTACAGGCCGACTTCCATGGCGAACAGGGCGCTCTGGGTGTACTCGGTCCGGTCGAGGAGTTCCGGGTCTGCGGCGCCGAACAACACGTTGTGAACCGGTAGTTCGAGGTGTTCGCAGACGTCGTCGAAGGCGCGGGCGTACACGGGGTACGTCTCGTACAGCTCGCGGCCCATGCCCGGCCGCTGGCTGCCCTGCCCGGTGAAGAGGATCGCGGGCCCGGTGGCGCCGTGCGCCCTTCCTTCCGGCTTCTGCGGTGCCCGGGCGCCGGTCACCACGGTGGCCGAGGGTGTTCCGGTGGCGAGCGCGTCCAGGCCCCGCAGCAGTTCGTCCCGGTCGGTGCCGAGGACGACGGCGCGGTCGGTGAAGCGGGTCCGGGTGGTGGCCAGCGAGTGCGCCACGTCGGTCGTGCGGTGGCCGGGATCGGCGGTGAGGTGCTCGTGCAGACGTGCGGCCTGGGCGCGGAGCGCGTCGGCCCCCTGTCCGGACACAATCCAACCGACCGGGGTGGTGCCGAACGGTTCCGGGGCGGCGGCGGGTTCGGCTCCGGGCCCGTCGGAGAGAACCAGGTGGCAGTTGGTGCCGCCCATGCCGAAGGAGCTCACGCCGGCCAGTAGCGGGCGGTCGGGGTGCGGCCATCCGCCTGGTTCGCTCTGGACCCGGAGGTTCAGTTCGTCGAAGGGGATGCTCGGGTTGGGCGTCTCGTAGTTGAGGCTGCGCGGAATGCTGCGGTGCCGGATGCTCAGGGCCGCCTTGAGGAGCCCCACGATGCCGGCCGCGCCTTCGAGGTGGCCGACGTTGGTCTTGGCCGAACCGACGAGGAGCGGCGTGCCGTCCTCGCGCACGGCTCCCAGCGCTGCCCCCAGCGCGGCGGCCTCCAGCGGGTCGCCGACCGGGGTGCCCGTACCGTGCAGTTCGACGTACTGGGCGGCCGCCGATGAGGTGCCGGCCAGCTCCCAGGCGCGCCGGATGACGTCCGCCTGTGCGACGGGGTTCGGGCGGGTGAGTCCGTCCGTCGCGCCGTCGTTGTTCACCGCGCCCCCGTGGATGACGCAGTACACGGGGTCGTTGTCGGCGAGCGCTTCGGCCAGCGGCTTGAGTACGACCGCGGCGCCGCCCTCGCCCCGGACGTATCCGTTGGCCCGGGCGTCGAAGGTGTAGCTGCGGCCGTCGGGCGAGAGTCCGCGGAATCGGGCGGCCGTGATGGTGCTCTCCGGCACCAGGTTGAGGTTCACACCCCCGGCGAGGGCGAGCCGGGACTCACCGCGCCAGATGCTCTCGCACGCCATGAGGACGGCCACGAGGGACGAAGACTGGGCGGTGTCCACCGTGAGGCTGGGGCCGACCGTGCCGAGCGTGTAGGACAGCCGGTTGGCGATGATGCTGCGGTGCAGCCCGGTCAGCGAGTGCTGGGTGATGGCCTCGTGGCCGTACCGCTGGAGCAGCCGCGCGTAGTCGTCCCAGATCGCACCGATGAACACACCCGTACTGCTGCCCATGAGTTCGGCGGGGACGATACGGGCGTCCTCCAGCGCCTCCCACCCCAGCTCCAGCATGAGCCGCTGCTGGGGGTCCGTCGCCAGGGCCTCGCGGGGGGAGACGCGGAAGAATCCCGCATCGAATCCGTCCACACCGTCGACATAGCCGCCGAACCGTGTGGCGGCGAGATCGTCCTCGTGCGGAATTCCGTCGTCCCAGCGGCCGTCCGGGATTTCCGTGATCGCGCTGCGGCCTTCATCGAGCAATTTCCAGAAGGCGTCAGGGTTTTCCGCCTGCGGAAGACGGCAGGACAGTCCGATGACGGCGATCGGACCAACCACCGTCCTGTCCTGTCGCGATGCGTTCTCGTTGCCTTTGCCTTCGGCTCGGGAATCGTGAACCATCGACGCCTACCCCTAACCTCAACGATTGGGCCTTGTCCGTCATGAAGGATCACGGGGAGTGTTAGCGCCATCCTTTGCGCCTTCTAAAGCGACTCTTTCGCCGCCGTGCCGCTGTGCCGGGCCGGGCCCGTCACCAGGTGACGGGGAGCCCGCGCAGGCTGACCGCCCAGAGTCCGGTGGACCAGGGAAGTTCCTCCGGCGGGACGGTCAGGCGAAGGGTCGGGAACCGGGCGATCACCGCGGCGATGGACTCCTCCAGTTCGACCCGCGCCAGGTGTGCGCCCAGGCAGTAGTGCGCCCCGGCACCGAAGACCAGTGAGGAGGGACCCTCACGATCCGGCACGAACTCCTCGGGCTCCGGGAACTTCTCCGGGTCGTGGCCGGCCGCGATCAGAGGGGAGAGCACCCCCTGTCCTGCCCTTACCGTGCCGGACGGCAGGTCGACATCCTCCGTGGCCATGCGCAGCAGCCCGATCCGGCCGGGCGGGTTCAGCCGCAGCAGCTCGTCGATCGAGGCAGGGATGAGAGAGGGGTCGGCACGCAGGGAATCCAGGATGTGCGGGCGCATGAGAAGTACCAGCAGCACCCGGCTCAGCGCGTTGGCGATGGTCTCGTTGCCCGCGACGATGAGCCCGCGGGTCATCGAGACCAGCTCGTCCTCGCTGAGCCGGTCCTCCTCGTCCCGGGTGCTGATCAGGTGGTCGACGAGGTCGTCGCCGGGGTTCGCACGGTGGCGCGCGATCAGTTCGACCGTGTAGGCGGTGAACTCCCGCATGGCCGCGTCGCGCTGCCCGGGGGACTTGCCCGACACGGACAGGAAGGCCTCGACCCAGACCCGGAACCGGGCGCTGTCCTCTTCGGGAACCCCTAGCTGCTTGCAGATGATCCGCACCGGCAGCGGGAATGCCAGCGTGGCTATCAGGTCCGCGGGAGGGCCGGTCTGTTCGATGGGGTCGAGCAGCTCCTCGATGATCGCCCGGATGTCGGGCCGCCACTTCTCGGCCCGGCGCGGGCTGAAGGCGGCGGCGACGATCCGGCGCAGCCGCCGGTGATCGGGCCCGTCCATGTTGACGAGGAAGGTGGAGTCCGACGACAGCCCGTCGGCGGGGAAGAGCACCGGCGAGCCGGGGGCGGACAGGTCCCGTGTGAACCGGGGGTCCTTCATGATCGCTTCGACGTCGTCGTAACGCACGGCGAGCACGGCGCTGTCGCCGCTGGGCAGCGACACCTCCCCCAGCGGGCACCGGGCGCGGCGACGGACGTACTCCGGCGGCTGTGTCGCCAGCGGGCCTTCGGGAAAGGGGAATTTGCTCTCAGGACTCGACATGCGGAATCCTCCACTGAATGCGGTGTTCTCGGTGTCCTGCATTGCACGGTGCGCGCTTCACACATTCAGCGCTCAGGACCGGACAGGCAGTCGGCACGATAGCCGAGCCGGGCCCGCCGGTACACCGAGGAGCCCTGGCGCTTTAGACCGCCCCAAGGGCACGCTTAGAGCCGATTCTCATACTGTCCCGAGGTTTCGTCGTACGTGCTGCCCAACAGGGGGCACGATTGCATCCTTGATGCCGAGGAGTGGAAAGAATGCCCCAGGCGGAGAGCACGGGAAAGTGCCCTTTCAGTGCGCCGGACACGCCGGAGGATCTGGCCCGCAGCTGGAGCGTGTACCAGCCCTGGCTCCAGCAGGATCCGGTCTCCCACTGGAACACGGTCCGCGAACTCGCGCCGGTCGTGCGCTCCGAGGAGGCGGGGGGCTACTGGATCCTGACCCGGTACGAGGACATCGAGTGGGCCGCCAGGAACGCCGATGTGTTCTCCAGCGCACAGGTGGGCATCCCGCACCGCGATGTGATGCCGGTCAAGCAGATACCCATCCAGCTCGACGGTGACGAGCACCGCAACTGGCGCCGCACGCTCTCGGATCTCTTCAATCCCTCAGTGGTCAACCACTTCGAGCCGCAGATGCGCCGGGCCGCGGTCGAGGCGATCGAGCCCATAGCCGCCAAGGGAGAGTGCGAATTCATCACCGAATTTGCCACGGCCCTGCCGGCCGAGACGTTCCTGCTGAATTTCGGAATCGGGCGCGAATATCTTCAGCCGCTGCTTGAGCACAAGACCTGGCTGCGGCGGGTGGGTATTCCCAATGCGCGCAACGACGAGGAGCTGTGGGCCGCGAACCGTCCGCTGTGGGACTTCTTCAGCGAGGCGATCGATCGTCGGCGGTCCGAGGGCACCGAGGGCCGTATGGACGTCTTCAGCAGACTCCTGGAGTCGACGTACGACGACCGGAAGCCGACGCAGGACGAGATGGTCAACGCGGCGTTCGTCTCGATGCTGGCCAGTCTGGACACGACGACCGCGGCGCTGGGCCTGGTCTTCCTGCATCTCGCCGAGAACCCTCAGGTGCAGGACCTCATCGCCCGGAGCCCCGAGAGCATCCCGGCGATCGTCGAGGAACTCATCCGCCACGAGCCGGTGTCGACCACGGGCCGCATCCTGACCCAGGACGTCGAGCGGCACGGAGTCACCATGCGCAAGGGCGACCGCGTCATGCTGTCGTGGGGCATGTCCGGCCTGGATCCCAGCGTGTTCGAGCGGCCGGACGAGGTCGACTTCTCCCGCTCGTCGACCCGCCAGCTCGCCTTCGGCATCGGTCCGCACCGCTGCCTCGGCATGCACGTCGCCCGGCGAATCCTCAAGGTCGCGCTGGAGGAGTGGCACCGGCTCATTCCGCGATACCACGTCGCTGCGGGCTCGGCCCCCACGCGCCACTACTCGCCGGCGCGTGGTGTCGCCGATCTCCATCTCGTAGCCGGCTGAACCCCCAGGGAGCCCATGGTGAGAATCAAGGTCGACTCGCAACGCTGTATGGGCCACGCGATGTGCAATGCGCTCGCGCCCGACGTCTACACCGTCACCGACGACGGATTCAACGAGATGCAGGAGTTCGAGGTGCCGGCAGAACGGCGGGCCGCCGCGCTGCGCGGTGCGAGCGCCTGTCCTGAACGGATCATCGCGGTGCTGGCCGACGAGGCGAGCTGAACCGGTCACCGGTCACCGGCCGGGACCAAGGGAGAAGACAATGACGTCAATCAAGGCCGTGGTGGTCGATCCGGACGCGCCCGGACGGCTCGCCATCAGTGAGGTCGCCGCGCCCGAGCCGGCGCCCTCGGAGGCGGTGGTGCGCGTGCACACCACTTCGCTCAATCTGGGCGATGTGTACCGGATCCCGTACGTGGAGGCCGGCTGGCGGCCCGGCTGGGATCTCGCCGGTGTGGTGGAGCAGGCCGCCGCGGACGGGTCGGGGCCCGCGGAGGGCACCCGGGTTCTTGGGCTGCGGGGTGCGCGTTTCGGCGCCTGGGGCGAGACCGTCGCCGTGCCCACGGAGTGGCTCGCCGAACTGCCCGCGAAGGTCTCGTTCGCGCAGGCGGCGACCCTGCCGACCTGTGGGCTGACCGCGCTGTACGCACTGGAGCGGGCCGGTTTCCTCCTCAACCGCACGGTGCTGGTGACGGGTGCGTCCGGCGGTCTCGGCCATTTCGTCACCCAGCTCGCCGCCCGCTCCGGCGCCTACGTGGTGGCCGGGGTGCGCCGTTCCGAGCGGGCCGACGCGGTACGCGAGCTCGGCGCCACGGAGGTGGTGGTCGGCGAAGACATCAGCGTCGCCAAGGAGTTCGGCCCCTATGACGTGGTCGTCGACCAGCTCGGCGGTGAACCGCTGGCCCAGGCGTTGCCGCTGCTGGTGCCGGGCGGACTCGCCGTGACGCTCGGCATCTCCGCGGGCACAGAGACGAAACTCAACCTGGCCCAGCTCTTCGCGGGCGTCGGCGGGGTCGAACTGGCTCAGCTCGTCCTGTTCACCGAGCTGGACCGGCGCCGGGCGACTCCGGGACTCGCGGCGCTGGCGCGCATGGTCGCGGAGGACCGGCTGCGTCCGAACATCGACGTCGAGGCGTCGTGGACCGACATCGGCAAGATCGCCCAGCAGTTCCTCGACCGCGGCATCGCGGGCAAGGCGGTCCTGCACTTCACCCCGTGACTGTCCGGCCGGAGCACCCACCCGCGCCTCCCGGCCGGACGCGCGCCGGTGCCCCTCCCCGCTTCGGGGAGGGGCACCGGCATGTGGAGGGTGAGTGGGTGTGCCCCGGATCCGGTCAGTTCCTCAGCCGGTGGTCGAGGAATTCGTCCGTGAGCCGCCAGGCCTCCACGGCGGACTTCTCGTGGAGATGCTGCGGGCGGGCGTCGCAGTAGAAGTCGTGGCCCGCCTCGGCGTACCGCACGACTTCGGTGTCCACCGGCGAGAGCGCGGCGGCCGCCCTGAGCTGCTCCACCTCGGCGATCGGAATGTACTCGTCGAGGTCGCCGAAGTGCCCCAGCCACGGGGTACGGAATCCCTTGGCCACCTCGATGAGCGGGGGGAGGCCGAACAGCCGCGCCTGGGTGAGACCACCACCACCGCCACCGCAGAAGGAGACCCCGGCTCCGAGTGCGAGCGCCGCGCTCAGGGCCATGACGACCGAACCGCCCATACTGAAACCGATCACCCCGACCCTCGAAGCCGGGATCCCGGACTGCTCGATGTGGCCGAGCGTGGCAGCGGCGTCCGTCAGCAGCCCCTCCTGGGTGAGCGCCCGTATGTGCGGGAAGGCGAGCGTCGGGTCGTCGTAGCCGAGCTCGGGGTCACCGGTGCGGTGGAACAGATGTGGGGCGACGGCGAGATGGCCGGCCTCGGCGTAACGGTGAGCGAGGCTCTGGATGTACGGGTCGACGCCGAAGCCTTCCTGAATGACGATCACCGCCGACCGGGGCGCCACGGCCGAGGCGCCGGGGACCGCCTCGTAGAGCTTCATCGGTCCGTCCTGGGTGGAAAGAGTTTCGGTCGCCGCGTGCATCTTCATCTCCAGGTTTTGGGAGTCATTCATCCGCCGGTGCGACAGGATAGTGGCATTCCCCTTTCTGTGTCTGCCGCATTTTAGTCGCAATTAAGGCTGCTACTAGCTCGATTTGGAGAATACGAGACGGTAAGCCAGTGGGAATTCCGGCCACTTCTTCTGTCTTGAGGAGCCTGTATGAGTCGCACGGTCGTCATCGCCGGGGCAGGGCCGGTCGGTCTGGTCCTCGCCGGGGAGTTGGCGTTGCATGGCGTGGAATCGGTGGTCATCGAACGCCGCACCGAATCCACGGAGGATTCGCAGGGAATGGCGATTCATGGCCGGACTCTGCAGTTTCTCCGCCGCCGGGGACTGGGCGAAGACCTGGCCGGGCAGGGAATGTGGGCCTGGCCGCGGACACCGTTCGCGTTCTTCTGGCTCGATCTGGAGACCGTGGGTGAGCAGGACTACACGTTCGCGCTCCCCCAATGGCGCACCGAACGGCTGCTGGAGGAGCGGGCCGGAGCGCTCGGGGTGGACATCCGCCGCGGGCAGGAGATCGTGGACGCCCGGCAGGACGCGAACGGCGTGAAGGTCACCGTACGCAGGCAGGACGGTGAGACGTACGAGATCGAGGCCGCCTATCTGATCGGGTGTGACGGTCCGGACAGCACCGTGCGCGAGCTGGCCGGAATCGACTTCACGGCGGCCGGCCAGAGTTACTACGGCGTGCTGGGTGACGTCACTCTCGCCGACGGAGCGAGCGACCAGTTCGACTCGGGGCTTCTGCCGGGCGGCATCTTCGGGGCGCTTCCCCTGCAGCCGGGGCAGCTCCGGCTGATGACGATCCAGTTCGACCGCGAACCGCAAGGGCCCGACGTACCGGTCACGGTGGACGAGCTCCGTGCGAGCATCGAGCAGATAGCGGGCGAGGCCCCCGAGATCGGCACGGTCCACTGGCTGTCCAGGTTCGGCGGGCGCAACCGGCTGGCCGAGCGGTACCGCAACGGACGGATCCTCCTGGCCGGCGACTCCGCGCATGTGCAGTTCATCTCCGGGAGCCAGGGGCTCAACACCGGTGTCCAGGATGCGGCGAACCTGGGCTGGAAGCTGGCGGCCACCGTTCAGCAGCGGGCTCCCGAGGGGCTTCTCGACACGTATGAGAGCGAGCGCCGCCCGGTCGCAGAGCGGGGGCGCACGCATGCCATGGCGCAGATGGCACTGCTCAATCCGCTGGAGCGGATGGGGCCGCTGCGCGAGCTCTTCGACGAACTCCTGGCCCACGGCGAGGTCAACCGGAAGCTGCTGCAGATGGCGACGGAGACACGCTACGGGGCTGACGCCGCACAGGACGCGCACCCTCTCCTGGGCGCGGTGCTGCCCGACGCGGAGCTGGACACTCCGACGGGGCCGACGAGCGTGGCCGAGGTGATGTCCGCCGGACGCTGGCTGCTGCTCGACCTCGGCGCCGGCGTCTCCACCGCGCTCGCCGATGAGCTCTCGGACCGGGTCGCTGTGGTGACGGCGGCGCCGGTCCCGGAGATCGACGCGGCGCTCGTCCTGGTCCGCCCCGACGGGCACGTCGCCCATGTCGACAGCACGGGCTCCGAACAGGATGGCCTGCGCGGTGCGGTCAAGGCCTGGTTCGGCTGATCCCCCGCAGCCGGACCTGATCATGGGGCGGTTCCCGCAGTCTCTGCGGGAACCGCCCCTTGGTCATGTGCCGCCCGCGCGGTTGCCCGCCGGCGCCGTCAACGGTCCGTGGCGTCCCCGAACCAGGTCTTGAGGGCGAGCCGCAGCCCTTCCTGGTCGGCACCGTCCCGGTCCACGTGGGCTACGTGTCCGTCAGGGCGCAGCAGCAGTACGGCCGCGTCGAGTTCCAGGGTCGGTTCGGCGCTGACCGTGTCGACGCGGTCCGTCCATCCGCCGATGTCCGGGGCCTCGCCTCCCGAGAGGTTCAGCAGGACACCGCGTCCGCTGTGCAGCGTCCGCCAGGAGGTGGTGGCCTCCGGTGCCCGGCCGGCTCCGGTCTTCACCGGTGCGAGGGCGACATTGCCGATGCGTCGGCCGAGCAGCGTGTGAACCGGCCCGTCGGTGGGCTTGCCCATGGGGTAGCGGATGCCTATGCCCGTCACCATGTCGGTGAGGTAGGTGTTGACCTCGTCGAGCTGGAGGAGCTCGGCGAACAGTTCCCGCAACGGCGCCACTCGCTCCAGCGGGTACATCAGGGAGTCCTGTGCCCGGGTGTTCATGCACACGCCCTCGCCGACGGGGTGCCGCTCGCTGTGGTAGGTGTCCAGCAGTTCGTCGGAGGCCTCGCCCCTGACGACCGCGGCGAGTTTCCAGCCGAGGTTCCAGGCGTCCTGGATACCTGTGTTGAGGCCCTGCCCGCTGACCGGGAGATGGATGTGGGCCGAGTCGCCCGCCAGCAGGACCCGGCCGTCGCGGTAGCGTTCGGCGAGGCGGGTGGGGTTGCCGAAGCGGGACAGCCAGTGGGCCTCGCCGATGTCGAGGATCTCCGGATCGACGCCCGCGACGCGCTGGATGCTCTGGCGGAACTCCTCGATGGTGACGGGCACGTTCTTGCTGGTGAGTTCGGTGCCGAATTCGATGACGGTGACCCGGTGCTGTCCCGGTGCGAGGGGGGTGACGGCGAACAGCCCGGTGTCATGGAGCTTCGGGGGGAGCCGCTGCTGGAAGTCCTCCGGGGTGTTCACATCACCTGTGATGCCGTTGATGGTGGAGGCACTTCCGGGGAAGCCGATGCCGGCGAGTTTGCGGACCTTGCTGCTGCCGCCGTCACAGCCCACGAGGTAGTCGCCGCGCACCTCGGACTCGCGTTCGCCCGCCCGTACCCGGACGGTGACTCCTTCGGCGTCCTGCTCGAAGCCGATCACCTCGTGGCCACGGCGGATGTCGACACCGAGTTCCAGGGCGCGGTCCTCCAGATGGCGCTCCAGATGGCGCTGCGGCACGAGCAGCGGGACGAGGCCGGGGTCGATGATGCCCGTCAGCTCCAGCAGCCCGAAGTTGTACGAGCGGATGTGCGGGTAGTCGTCGAACCAGTCGAGCCCGCGTTGGGAGAGCACCTCGACGGAGCGTGCCTGGAGGGTGAGTGACCTCGACCATCCGTTGGCCTCGGGCAGCCGCTCCATGACGATCGTGTGCACGCCCTTCAGGCCCAGTTCGGCGGCGAGCATGAGGCCGCTCGGGCCTCCGCCCGCGATGACAACAGTCGGACTCAAGGCAGACTCCTCAAAGCGGGGTGGGCTGTGATGGCGAGCGGGACGAGCGACCTGCGGAGCAGGTGGAGGAAGGACCGGCTCTCGTCCCGGATGAAGAAGTGACCGCCGGGCACCGAGTGGACGGAGCATCCGGCTTCGGTGTGCTGCTCCCATGCGGCGGCGTCGCGCGCGGTCACCAGGGTGTCGGCCCTGCCGGTGAAGACTTCGACCGGGCACGGCAGCGGGTCGGCACCGCGGGTGTGCCAGGGGTCCGCGCACAGTTCCAGGTCGGCGCGCAGCAGTGACACCGCGGCGTGCAGCCATTGCGGGTAGCGGAGCAGGTCCGGGGACATGCCGCCGATGTCGATCATCCACTGGGCCAGCAGGTCGTCGGACAGTTCCCCGACCGCTTCGAGCCCGGTCGGCAGGTGCGGTGCGGGAAAGGCCCCGACCAGCAGGCGGGCGGGCAGCGGGAGTCCGCGGGAGTGGCGGTCCCTGGTCAGCGCGTAGGCGACCGCGGCGCCCATACTGTGGCCGTAGAAGGCATGCGGTTCGGTGAGCCACGGGCCGAGTGCCTCGTTCAGCTCGGCGACGAGCGCGCGCATGCTGAGGTGTCGCGGCTCACGAATCCGGCCTTCCCTGCCCGGGAGTTGTACCGGCACGACGGCGATGTCGGGGCCGAGGGCCTGCCGCCAGGGAGCGAAGGCGGACGCGGCTCCACCCGCATGGTGGAAGCAGAACAGCCGCAGCCGTGCACCGGGTTCGGCAGGTGTGTGGACGTAGCCGTGCGCAACGCTCCCTCCGCTGTCCGCCGGGCCGCTCATGAGCGTGTCCCCGCGAGACGGCGCCGGGCCCGGGCCGCGCCGAGCAGCAGACCGATCACCGCCCGCTGGGCGGTTTGGGCGCGCCGCATCCGCAGCACCGAACTCACGGTCCACAGCCGGGTCTCGACCACGTGGTCGGGGGATCCGTGCACATCGTCGTTGGTCAGCAGGTGCAGCCGGCGTACGTGGGAGCGCAGCGCCTGGATGTCGGCGCCGGGGATGATCTCGTCCCGGGTGCTGACCATGCTGTGGACCGGGATGTCGAGTGCGCCGAGCGTCGGGGCGTCGATGACGTGTCCGCTCATGCGCTCGACGGCGTGCTGCGGTGGTGCGCCGGTGAGATGGGCGAGCGTGTCCAAGGTGACGCGCGGCAGTCCTTCCCGCCAGGCGCGGTCGGAGAAGAAGGCGTCGATCGGGGCTCCGGAGGTGACGATGCCACGTACGCGCGGATCGTGAACGGCACAGCGCAGGGCCATGTTCCCGCTGAAGCTCAGCGCGACGGCGTAGGTCCGGCCGACATCGGCCCGCGAAGCCACGGCGTCGAGCACGGCCGGGATCATCCGCCAGCTCTTGTCGTCGTACGGTGTGGTGTTCTCGCCGATCCCCGGCATTTCGGTGACGATGCCGGCCATGCCCAGGCGCTTGGCCTGGACGAGTACCGGCCCCCACTGTTCCTTGACCGTGACGATCCCGCCCATGATCAGCAGGACGGGCCGCGGCCGAGTGGCCGAGAGGCCGGCTGCCCAGGCGCCGATCCGGCCGCCGTCCGTATCGATGTCGAGCCGTTCGATCGTCCGGCCGTCCTGGGCACGCCAAGTGTCGAACGCGTCGATGCAGCGCGCCCCCGCGGCCTGCCGGGCAGGGCCGTCGATGTAGGGGAAACGGGCCATGGCGTAGTGCCGGCATGCTTCCAGGAGACGGCCGGCCGCCTCCTGTTCCTCGCCGGCCCGCTGCCACTCGCCCGCCCACGACCCGGGGCCGCCCTCCGGGTCGTCGCTCTCGATCCGCTGCAGCACGGTGCGGTAGTCACCGATGTTCTGCGCACGGGCATGGACGACCGCGAACTGTTTGAGTTCGTCGACGTCATTCATCGTCCACCCCCGCGAGGACGCCGGTGGTGCTCCGATCGGCGGCAGGCCCGGCCCGCAGGTCCTCAAGTCCGTCCTTGATGTCGCTCAGCACGTCGGCGGCCTCCGCTCCGTCGATGACCCTGTGGTCGAAGGCCAGGCTCAGCCGCATGACGGACGCGGTCGTCACCGTGTGGTCCCGTACGACTGGCCGCTCCGCGATACGTCCGAGGCCGAGGGTGACGGTGGTGCCGCCCACCGAGTGGAAGCCGTCCACGGGCCGGTGGCCCAGCGAGGTGACGGCGAAGGTGCCCATGCGCGCTGCCCGTCGGCCGAGCGGCCGCACGGCGAAGCGGTAGGCGAGCCGCCCGAGAGGCAGAGGCATCCGCTGCAGGGCCCGCGCTCCGGCGAACTCCGGCATGGTGGCCGGGTCCCCGTCGCGGTAGTGGTCCACCTGTCGCTGGATGTCGTCAAGTCCGGACCGGTGGAGACCGGGGAGGACCGCGGCCAGCACGATGCGCCGGCCGTCGAGAGTTCTGTCCAGGGTGAGTTTGGCGTCCACGGAGTCGTACCGGGCGACCTTGGGCCGGAACCGGCCCGTGATCGCGGCGTTGGCCTCGGGGTGCTCGGCGAGGACGCGTGCCGCGGTGTGCAGGACGTAGGTCACCACCGAATACCGGTGGCCGGCCTCGCGTGCCGCGGTGCGGTGTGCCCCGACGCACGTCATGTCGACCTCCGTGTCGAGGAAGACGGGGGCGAAGGACCGGATCTCGCCGAGGAACTGGAGGGTGTGACGGCGTTGCCGGGCTATCGGTGCCGCGGTCATGCCGTCACCGTGAGGTCGTAAATGTCGCGCAGGCTGGAGGCGAGCAGGACGTCCGGCATGGAGACACGGGCTCCCGTGGTGCGTTCCAGCGCCGCCAGCAGGGCCAGCAGATGCATCGAGTCCCAGCCCGGCACAGCGTCGAGCGGTTCCGGAATGTGGTCGACGGTGACGGGCAGCCCGACCTCCTCGTTGATGAGCGTCACGAAGTCGTCGATGGTCTTCACGAGCCGGTGCCTCCGAGGTGTTCGGTCAGTCGCACATGGGGTGGTGGCGGAGTGATGGTCTCCAGGTCGTGGCGGAAGCCGAACCCCTTCGCGTCGTCACCGGTGGGCGTGAAGCCGCCCTGTGGATAGAAGCCGGCGACCTTGGCGTTCTTGGACGTCGGCCGGTAGGTGGCCCGCACCGCGCCCGCGCCGGTGGCCTTTGCGTGGGTCAACACGGCTGCGAGGCAGGCCTGTTCGACACCGCGGGAGAACACCCGGCAGCTCAGCACGAAGTTCTCGATGTGCAGTTCCTCGCCGTCCCGGCGCAGCAGTACGACGCCGACCAGGCCGTTCTCGCCGTAGCGGTCACCGGTGTGCACGGTGAGGACGCGGGTCGCCGGATCAGCGGCCACGGCCTGCACATCGGCCGGCTGGAGCCTCTGGGTGGTCATGTTGAACTGATTCGTACGCAGGGTGAGTTGGGAGGCACGGGGGATGTCCCGGACGTCCACGTCGGCGATCCTCACGGTCACGCCGAGCTCGCGCAGATAGTCCTCGACCGAGTCGAAGGAGGTCATGAAGTCCTTGCGGACCAGTTCATCACGGTATCGGCCGGGTCTGCGGCAGTCCTCGGAGGTGAGTGCCCTGACGTCGAACCAGCCGTCGGCCAGCAGCTTGCGAACATGCAGGGCGGGCTCCTCGTCGAGGTCCACCACCGCGACGCCGGGCAGTTCCCTGCGCACGAGACCGCGTTCGTAGGAGCTGTCGTCGGCGAAGACCAGGCTGTCGACACCGATGTTGAGGTCTTCGGCGAGCTGGCAGAGATTCTCGTGCTTGGGGCGCCAGTTGGCGCTGACCCGTACGAAGTCCTCCTCCCGCAGGGTCATGTCGGGATGGTCGCGCAGCACCTCGCGTACGGGATCGAGGTCGTTCTTGCTCACTGCGGCCACCAGGACGCCCTGCGAGCCGAGCTGTTTGACCACGCGCTGGAAGGCCCGGAACGCCTCACCGCGCAGGCTGTCGGCGACCTCGATCCCGTCGATCCCGTCGTCCCCCAGAATTCCGCCCCACACCGTCTCGTCCAGGTCGACGACAAGGCACTTCTTCGTGTGCCCGCCGAGATGCCGGGCCAGGTGGGCGACTTCGCGCGCATAGGCGGCGAGCAAGCCGGAGGAGAGGTGGGCCTTGGCGTAGATGTCGAGGCGTGGTTCCGTGACGGGTATGCCGTCGGCGATGAGGGGGTCGAGATCGACGACGACGGTTGACGCACGGTCCCCCATGAGGTCGAGGAGGCCTGCGTTGGCCTGCCGCCACAGGGAACCGAGTTCGGCACGCGAGGCGAGGTCGACGAGCTGGCGGGCGTACTCCTGCGGGAGCGGCAGGGTGTTGAGGACGAGAGTTCCGCGGCCCGCCGAATCGAACCGCCGGGTCAGGTCCTCGAAGAGCGCCAGGTGCTCGGCGAGTGCCTTCTTCACGTCGGCGGGGCGCCAGGGCGTCGGGAGAACGTCGAAGATCATGGCGGGGTCGAGCACGCACAGGACGAGGTCCGCGTCGCCGTACACCTCGCTGTCCGGATCGGACAGTTGCAGCCGGTAGCTGTCATGGTCCGTCATGTGCGGACGGAGGAGGATGCCGTGACGTGCCGTCTCGGCGGTGAGTGCGGGAATCAGTTCGGACAGCATGCCGTGGCCCGTGACCACCACGGTCGTCGTCGGCGTCGTGGGATGTGCGCGCAGTATCTCGTCGGGTGCGCTCCGGGACAGCAGCCGGCCCGCCCGCAGGAGGTCGGCGCCGGCCAGGGGTGCGATCAACTGCCGCACATGGGGATGGCGCTCAACGAGCTGACCTGCGCGGACCAGGGAGAACAGGTCCTCGGCGACCGGCACCGTGCCGCTCATGGCGCTACCCCCGCTCCAGTGCGAAACCGGCCTTGATCCACTTGCTCGACTCCACGGCGACGGCGACGGCGCGGTCTCCCGCGGCCATACGGGGCAGCAGCCGCTCCAGCTGGAGGAACGGCAGCGCGTTGCCTGTGTTGCCGGTCTCGGCGACACAGGTGATCTCGCTGGGATGCGGGGCGTCCATCCGCTTCACGATCAGGTCGGTCATCCGGCCGGAGAGCTGTGGCGGAAGGAGGAAGTCGAGGTCGTCCGCCGCCCAGCCGAGGTCGTCCAAGAGCTCGTCGAGGATCTCGGACGCCATCACGGGAACGGCTGCCTCGATCGCCTTGTAGTCCTCCCTCGATGCTGCGCGGTCGGGGTTCCGGTCGGACTTGGTGAACCACTCCAGGACCTGTCCGGGCCTGCGGTGCAGGCCCACCAGCCGGGTGAGTACGCGGACCAGGCGGGCGGAGTGGGCCTGCGGCCGGGTGGTGAGCACAGCCGCTCCGGCACCGTCGCCGAAGAGCGCGACATTGACCATTTCCTCGGCGGCCAGGGCGCGCAGGTCGGTCTCGACGTCGAAGATCTTGCTGCAGACGTCACCACCGAGGACCAACGCGGTGTGGTGCTCACCCGCCAGCAGCAGCTGCCTGGCCACGTTCAGGGCCTGGACCGCCCCGGTACATCCGGACTGCAGCTGATACGTGGCCACGGCGTCGATACCCAGGCGCTCGGCCACCATGTTGACGGTCGCCGGCATCAGCTGATCGGGGGTGGAAGTGCCCAGGACCACCAGGTCCACGTCGGACGCGGAGAGCCCGGCGGTCTCCAGCGCACGTGAACCCGCCTGTTCGCACAGGTCGGTGAGCCCGAATCTCGGCTCACCGGTCTTGAGGTCGACGGCGAGATGGCGGGTGCGGGTGCCGACGAACGTGTCGATCCACTGCTCCCACAGCGTGTCCATGCCGAATCGCTGGGCCAGTGCGGCATTGTCCACGGGCGCGCCGGGTAGCGCCGTGCCCGCCGACAGCAGATGGATGTCGGGTGCGTGCATGCCGTTCCCTTCGGGTGCCGCGAGGTACTGGTCGAGGAGCCGGATTCGGATGTTCGCCACCGGGTCTAAAGCAGAACTAGCGCCCGCCTTGGCGACCTCGGCCGCGCGTCTCCCCGGTGCCGTGCCGCTTTAGCGGGGCCGAAGAATGAGCCAAGCGCCGGGTTCGACCCTCGGGGCCATGACAGATGCCGACCTTCAGGTCTTTCCCATGCCTCGCACCGACCCGCTGTTGCCGCCTCCGGGATACGCGGCGCTGCGACAGGGGCCGCCCTGCAAGGTGCGGCTGCCGCTCGGCTCGGAGCCGTGGCTGCTGACACGGCACGCGGATGTGCGGGCTGCTCTGGCGGACGACCGGCTGAGCGCCGATTCACGGAACCCCGACCTGCCCCAGGTCGTGCCACTGCCGCCCGGGCCGAGCCGGGTGTCGTTCCTGCGTATGGACGACCCCGAGCACGGCGTGCTGCGGCGGATGCTGACCCCCGAGTTCACCCTTCGCAAGATCCAGGAGCAGCGGCCCGGCATCCGCAAGACGGTCGACGGGCTGCTCGACACCATCGAACGCGGCTCACCTCCGACCGACTTCATCGATGCGTTCGCTCTGCCGCTTCCGTCGCTGGTGGTCTGTCAACTGCTCGGAGTGCCTTACGCGGACCATGAATTCTTCCAGGTGCAGAGCAAGATCATCGCTTCGGGAACGGACAGTCCGCAGGAGATCGCGACGGCGTACGGGGAGTTGTCGGCCTATCTGGACCGGCTGTCCGCCGAGAAGGCGCGCACTCCGGGCGACGACCTGCTGAGCCAGGTGGCCGGCCGCTATGTCACCTCCGGCGAGCTCCCCGTGGAGGAGCTCAGTTCGATGGCGCGGCTTCTGCTCATCGCCGGCCACGACACCACCGCGAACATGATCGGTCTGGCCGTACTCACCCTGCTGAGGAACCCCGAACAGCTGGAAGCGCTGCGGCAGGATCCCGGCCTCATGCGTTCCGCGGTCGACGAGCTGCTGCGCTTCCTCTCGGTGTCGCAGAGCGGCATGGTACGGGTGGCGGTCGATGATCTGGTCATCGGCGGGCAGCGCATTGCCAAGGGCGAGGGGGTCGTCTTCTCACTGCCGTCCGCCAACCATGACGAAGCCGCCTTCCCCCATGCCGACCAACTCGACATCCGCCGCGACGCCAGCAGCCACGTCGCCTTCGGCCACGGCATCCACCAGTGCCTGGGCAAGTCGCTCGCCAGGGTGGAGATGGAGACCGCGCTGTCGGCTCTGATCGAACGGTTCCCGCGGCTGCGGCTCGACGTCCCGTTCGATGACCTCTCTTTTCGGTTCGACAGCTTTGTGTACGGCCTCTACGAACTCCCGCTGTCCTGGTAGGCAGCACTGCGGCAGGAAGCCCCCCGGACCACTCCCGGCCGTGCGGCGCAGCAGCTTGCGGCATGGTCCGAGTCAGCCCGTACCACCAAGGAGGACGCGGTGCCCAGTGGTGTGACCATCAGGACCGAGGAGGCCGTGCCGGGTGCCCCGACGAAGCTGCCGGTGATCCAGGCATGAGCGGACCGTCACCGGCCAAGTGGCACATCGAGGTGGATGACGAGCTCTGCGTCGGCTCCGGAGTATGCACGGGATACGCTCCGCAGGTCTTCGATCTGGTCGACGGGGTATCCGCGCCCGGTTCCCCGGAGACCGAAGCCGGTCCGGAGATACTCCTCGCTGCCAAGGCGTGCCCGGTACAAGCCATCAGAGTGACGGACAAGGCGACGGGTGAGGTACTGGCGCCCACCGGCTGAGAAGGCGGCGGTGACGCCGGGAGTGCGCCCTGTACGGCACAGGGCGCAGGCCCGGCTCGTCCTGCGGCCCCTCAGGCGCGCGAGAGCAGTCCCGTCATGGCGATGCTCAGCAGCCGTTCGATCTGTTCCGCCGGCGCCGGTGCCTGTTCGGTCGCCCAGGCAATGGCGTTGACGAATTTGAGTGCTGACGTGATGTCGTGCTCCGTGGCGATCTCACCGGACTCCTGCGCCCGGACGAACAGCCGGCGGCCGGCCTCGGTGATCCGCGCGTGCCGCGCGGCACTCAGCGAGGGCCCCTCGTCGATTTCGATGGCCAGTTGCTCCGCCGCGAGTCCGCGGTACGTACGGGAGTGCTCGATGACCGCGCGGAGCCACTGTTCCAGCGCGCCGCCCGCCGAGGGGCTGTCGAGCAGCGCTTCCGCCAGCTCGCACAGTGCGTCCACCCGGTCGCGGAAGACCGCGTCCAGCAGCACCACCCTGGTCGGGAAATGCCGATAGAGCGTCGCCGACCCCACCCCCGCGCGTTTGGCGATGTCGTCGAACGGGGCATCGGCGCCGTTCTCGGCGAACGCCTCCCCCGCGGCTTCGAGCAGGCGCAAGTAGTTCCTGCGGGCGTCGGCCCGCAGCGGCTTGGCCGGTCGGGGGGTGACCGTGCGTCCCATGGGCACTCCTTGATAACCGGGCGGTGTCCCCGTATCGTACCTCGCATAACCGGGGAGACTCCCCGTTTCGTTCGGGCCGGGCATCACGGCACGATCGCAGCTCTTGCTGAGGGGTTGGCGCACGACATGTCCACATCCGAAACGACTCCGGTCGACGCGGGGCAGACACGATCCGGGGTCCTGCCCGGCCAGGGGCTCGGAATCACCCTGGCCGTGATCGTCACCTGCCAGCTCATGGTCGCCATCGACGGCACCGTGATGAACGTGGCTCTGCCGTCGTTGCGGGAGAGCCTGCACTTCTCGGCAACGAGCCTTTCCTGGGTTCCGACCGCCTACACCCTGGCTTTCGGCGGACTGCTCCTGCTCGGCGGGCGGGCGGGCGACGTCCTCGGTCGGCGACGAGTCTTCGTCGTGGGTGTCCTGGTCTTCACCCTGGCCTCATTGCTGGGTGGCCTGGCACCCACCGCGGGCTGGCTCATCGCGGCCCGGATCCTGCAGGGTGCCGGTGCCGCACTCTGCGCCCCAAGCACTCTGGCCCTGCTGACCACGAACTTCTCCGAAGGCGCCCAGCGCAACCGCGCGCTCGGCGTGTTCTCCACCGTCGCAGGCCTCGGGCTGGCCATCGGCCTCATCCTCGGCGGCGTGCTGACCGAGTGGGCCTCGTGGCGCTGGGCCCTCCTCATCAACGTCCCCTTCGGCGTCGCCATCGCCGTACTGGCTCCCAAGTACGTCAAGGAGCCGCCCCGGCAGACCGGCCGGTTCGACACCAAGGGCACCCTGCTGTCGGCCGCCGGGATGGGGCTGCTCGTCTACGGTCTGATCCGGGTCGCCGAGGTCGGCTGGGGCAACACACTCGCCGTGTGTCTCGCCGCAGCGGGGGTCGTGTTCCTCGCGGTCTTCGTGCTCATCGAGCGCAGCGCCCAGCAGCCAATCATGCCGCTGCGCCTGTTCGCCGACCGAACGCGGGCCAGCGCCTACCTCAATATGCTGCTGCTCGTCGCGACGATGACCAGCATGTTCTTCTTCCTGGTCCAGTTCATGGGGGACATTCTGGACTTCAGTCCCATGGTGTGCGGAGTCGCCTTCCTGCCGATGGCCGGCGCCCTGTTCATCTCGGGGCGCACCGCCCCCAAACTGCTGCCGAAGTTCGGAGCCAAGAACGTCATGATCGGCGGCGCGATCGCCATCGTCGCCGGCGTCGCATGGCTGGCCACCATTTCCGCCGACACCTCGTACCCCGTCGGGGTCCTGGGCCCACTGATCCTTTTCGGCACCGGCATCGGCTTCAGCTTCATGCCGCTGAACATGACCATCCTCGGTGGCGTGCCGCCGCGTGACATCGGCGCCGCCTCGGGCCTGCTGCAGGCGATGCAGCAGGTGGGCGGTTCGGTGGGCCTGGCAGTACTGGTGACCGTCTTCGGCTCGGTGAGCCGTGACTCCGCCGGGAAGCCGCGAGGAGATGGTCAGAGCCTGCAGGCCCACGCCCACATCGCCGAAGCCGACGGCATGTCGAGCGCATTCGCCGCCGGAACGGTCTTCGCGCTTCTGGCACTGCTCGTCGCGGTGTTCGCGATCCGCGGCCCCAAGCCGAAGGCCGACGCCTGACCGGCCCACGGCAGCCGGAACGCGGATGGGGCAGACCCGGCTCGGGTCTGCCCCATC
>NZ_JBHVWF010000130.1:0-22395 GCF_042882365.1 Streptomyces sp. NPDC058221
GCGCTGGGGCGGCACGGGTACGGCCGTCTGCGCAGGCAGTTGCTCCGGCGCGTGTGGCGGCGCCGGGCGCACATTCGGCGGGTATGTCACTTGACCTCCCCCTCGGTCACTGACGGTGGCCCGCCCCCCGGCCGATCGGGGGACTGGTACCCGGCCAGAAGTATGGCCGCAGGGACCGACATTCACACAAGGAACGCCTGGATCCTGCACCGGTCCATGAACGCAATCAACTGCAGTCAACAGCATTCGATCAAGGTCGACGTCATCGATCAAGACGATCGACGGCGCAATCCCCCGAAGCGGACCGATCTCCCCAACCATGAACACGTCCGGGGAAGGTGATCGGTTCCCTTACGGAAGGGGCGCCCCGCAGCACGAAGGCCACGGGACGCCCCTGATACCCACTGATGTCACACGATGTCAGGTGTACTGGGCCCGCAGCCTGTCGTGCACCTCGGTCGCCGCACCCGTGTGGTCCAGGCCCAGCAGCCCCGCGCCCAGCACCGGGGACTCCTTCACCACCCGGACCACCGCCTTCGGGGCCTTCACCGCGAGGAGTCCGGCGATCCGGTCGTCCAGCTGCGGATGCCGGGCCGCCAGCACGCTGCCGCCCAGCACCACCGGCGCGTGCTCGTCGAGCAGACCGAGCCGGGACAGTGCGACCGATGCCATGGCCACGACCTCCTGGGCCAGCCGGTCCACGAGCCCGTGCGCCACCGCGTCGCCGGCCGCGCCCACCGCGAAGAGCACCGGCGTCAGCTCGTGCCGCCGTTCGTACTCGATCCGGCCCAGATGCAGCGCCTCTATCAGCGCGTACATCGAGCCGAGCCCGAAGTGACCCGGCAGCGCACGGGCCAGTTCGGTCGGCTCACCGCGGCCGTCCTCGGCGCGCGCGGCGTACCACAGAGCCTCCTCGGCCAGACCCGAACCACCGCCCCAGTCACCGGAGATCCGGCCGATGGCCGGGAAGCGGGCGGTCCGACCGTCCGGCAGCATGCCGACACAGTTGATCCCCGCGCCGCACACCACGGCCACCCCGCGCGGCTCGTCGACCCCGGCCCGCAGGATCGCGAAGGTGTCGTTGCGCACCTCCACCGTGCGGCCCCAGCCGCGGGCGCCCAGGGCCTCGGTCAGCTGCTCCTCCTCGACCGGCAGATCGGCGTTGGCGAGACAGGCCGACACATGCGCGACCGCCTCGACGCCCGCCCCGGCCGAGGCCAGGACCCGCTCCACGGTCGCGCCCAGAACGTCCACGGCCGTGCCGATTCCGACCACAGGCGGCTGGAAGCCACCGCCGCGGGCCGTGGACAGCAGGCTGCCGTCCGCACCGATGAGTGCCACATCGGTCTTGCTGTTCCCCGCATCGATCGCGAGGACGGAACCCTTCACGCCCACGGGAAGTGCTCCCGGTTGTGGGCGATCAGCTTGTCGGTGAGCGCCTGCGCGTACTCGAACTGGCCGACCAGCGGGTGCGCGAGCAGGGCCTTGAACACCCGGTCGCGGCCACCGCGCAGCGCGGCCTCCAGCGCCAGGTCCTCGTACGCCGTCACATTGCCGATCAGCCCGGCGTAGAGCGGGTCGAGCTGCGGCACGGCGAGCGGCGTCGCGCCGCTCCTGCCGACCTTCGCCTGCACCTCGATCACCGCGTCGTCCGGCAGGAAGGGCAGCGTCCCGTTGTTGTACGTGTTGACCACCTGGTGCGTGGAGCCGCCGCCGCCCAGCAGCGAGGCCGCCAGGTCGACGGCCGCCTCCGAGTAGAAGGCGCCGCCGCGCTTGGCGAGCAGCGCGGGCTTCTCGTCCAGCGCCGGGTCGCCGTACATGGCGAGCAGTTCCTTCTCCATCGCGGCGACCTCGGACGCCCGCGAGGGCTTGGTGCCGAGCTCCCGCACGACCTGGTCGTGCGCGTAGAAGTAGCGCAGGTAGTACGAGGGGACGACACCGAGGCGGTCCACGACCGCCCGCGGCATGTGCAGGTCGTCCGCGATCGCGTCGCCGTGCTCGGCGATCAGCCGCGGCAGTACGTTCTCACCCTCCGGGCCGCCCAGGCGCACCCCGAGCTCCCACGTCAGGTGGTTCAGACCGACGTGGTCCAGGTGCACCTCACCCGGGGTCACGTCGAGCAGCCGGGCGAACTTGCGCTGGAAGCCGATCGCCACGTTGCACAGGCCGACCGCCTTGTGACCGGCCTGGAGCAGCGCCCGGGTCACGATGCCGACGGGGTTGGTGAAGTCGATGATCCAGGCGTCCGGGTTGGTGCGCCGGACCCGTTCCGCGATGTCCAGGACGACGGGGACGGTGCGCATGGCCTTGGCGAGGCCGCCGGCGCCGGTGGTCTCCTGGCCGATGCAGCCGCACTCCAGCGGCCATGTCTCGTCCTTGTTGCGGGCGGCCTGGCCGCCCACCCGGAGCTGGAGCAGGACCGCGTCGGCGTCGGCCACGCCCGCGTCGATGTCCGTGGTGGTGACGATCTTTCCCGGGTGGTCCTGCTTGGCGAAGATCCGCCTCGCCAGGCCCCCGACGAGTTCGAGCCGGTCGGCCGCCGGGTCGACGAGCACCAGCTCCTCGACCGGCAGGGTGTCCCGCAACCGTGCGAAACCGTCGATCAGTTCGGGTGTGTAGGTGGACCCGCCACCAACTACTGCGAGCTTCATGGTTCTCAGCCCTTTACTCCGGTGAGGGTGACGCCTTCTACGAAGGCCTTCTGTGCGAAGAAGAACACGATGATGACCGGCGCCATGACGAGCAGGGTCGCGGCCATGGTCATGTTCCAGTTGACCGCGTGGGCGCTCTTGAAGGACTCCAGGCCGTAGCTCAGGGTCCAGGCGCCGGGGTTCTGCGCGGCGTAGATCTGCGGGCCGAAGTAGTCGTTCCAGCAGTAGAAGAACTGGAAGAGCGCCACGGCGGCTATGCCCGGCTTGGCCATCGGCACGACGATCTTGAGCAGGGTGCGCAGCTCACCGCAGCCGTCGACCTTCGCCGACTCGATGTACTCCTGCGGAATGGTGAGCAGGAACTGCCGCAGCAGGAAGATCGAGTACGCGTCGCCGAACGCCATCGGGATGATCAGTGGCCACAGCGAGCCCGAGAGGTGGAACTGCTGGGCCCACACCAGGTACATCGGGATGATGATGACCTGCGGCGGCAGCATCATCGTGGAGATGACGAGGATCATTGCGGTACGCCGGCCACGGAAACGGAACTTGGCCAGCGCGTAGGCGACGGGTACCGACGAGCACACCGTGAACACGGTGCCCAGCACCGCGTACATCAGCGAGTTGCGCCACCAGTCGAGGAATCCCGGGGTGTGGAAGACGGCCGAGTAGTTGGACCAGTGCCAGGAATTCGGCCACAGATCACCGCTCATCGCCTGCCCGTCGCTCATCACCGAGGTGAGGAAGACGAAGACGAACGGCAGGACGAAGAACAGGGCGAGCGCGAGGGCCAGGGAGTGGACGGCGATCCAGTTCAGGATGCGCTTGCGACGGTGTCTGGCCGCGTCACGTCCGCTTTCACGGCTCGGCACAACGGCCCCCGGCCGGGTCGTCAGGGTGGTGGTGGTCATCTCAGTCCTCCGCCGGAATGAGGCCGACGCTCTTGCGCATCAGCAGAAGGGTGACGGCCATGGCGATGGCGAAGAGCACGAGTGAGAGCACGCACGCGGCACCGGTGTTGAAGTTCTGGAAGCCCATCGAGTAGACGAGCTGAGGCACCGTCAGGGTGGAGTGGTCCGGGTACCCGGGCTGGATCACCGTGCCCGGGCCGATCGAGACTCCGGAGGCGAGCTTCCCCGCGACGAGGGCCTGTGTGTAGTACTGCATCGTCTGCACGACGCCGGTGACGACGGCGAACAGCACGATCGGGGTGATGGCGGGCCACGTGACGTAGCGGAACTTCGCAAAGGCGCCCGCGCCGTCCAGGTCGGCGGCCTCGTACTGCTCCTTCGGCACGTCCAGCAGTGAGGCCATGAAGATGACCATCAGGTCGCCGATGCCCCACAGGGAGAGCAGCACCAGCGAGGGCTTGGACCAGTTGGGGTCGTTGAACCAGCTGGGGCCGCTCACCCCGATCCACGAGAGCATCTCGTTGACCGGTCCGGTGGACGGGTTGAGCAGGAAGACGAAGGAGACGGTGGCCGCGACCGGCGGTGCCAGGTACGGGATGTAGAAGGCCGTACGGAACAGCCCGACGCCCGACTTGATCTTCGTGATCAGCATGCCGATGCCGAGACCGAACACCACCCGCAGCGCGACCATCACGACGACCAGCCACAGTGTGTTCCACAGGGCCGGGCCGAACAGCGGCATCTGCTCCAGCACGTACTTCCAGTTCCGCAGCCCGACGAAGGTGGGGGCCTTGATCTGGTTGTAGTGCATGAACGAGAAGTAGACGGTCGCGATCAGCGGGTAGCCGAAGAAGACCGAGAAGCCGACCAGCCAGGGCGAGAGGAACCCCAGGGTGCGCAGCCGCTCACGGTTCTTCTTGCGGCGCAGCGGGGAGTTCCGGGGGGCCGGTTGGGCCCCCCGCTCGGCGGATTTCGCCGAGGTGGAGAGGGAAAGTGCCATGACTCGGCTCCTCAGTTTTCCGACTGGACGTTGTCGGCGTCGATCTGGTCGTCGAGTTTCTCCAGCGCGCTGTGCAGGTCCTTGGTCCTGCCCGCCTCGACCGACTGCGAGAAGTCGCCGAACGAATTGATGTACTGACCGCCGTTGTTCGAGGGCGGGACGGCCTGGCTGTGCGGGTTCTGCGCGATCTTGATGAAGGCGCGGAAGGCCGGATCGGCGTCCAGGTCGGGCGACTTGAGGGCGTCGAAGGTGGACGGCACGTTGTGGATCGCGTTGGCGAAGTGGACGACCGGCTCCGTGTCGACCGTCAGGTACTTCACCAGCTCCCACGCCGCGTTCTGGTGCCGGCTGCTGTGCGCGATGCCGGCGACGGTCCCGGTCAGATAGCCGCGCCCGTAGGTGTCGGCCTGGTCGTCGGGGACCGGCAGCGGGGCCACGCCCCAGTCGAACTTCGCCTTGGCCTCCTTGAGCATCAGCCCACGCCACTCACCGTCCAGATGCATGGCGAGCTTCCCGGTGAGGAAGCCGTTCTGGGACGACATCTCGTCACCGAAGGTGGCCCGGAGCCGCTCCATGGCGTTGTAGCCGCCCTGCGCGTCGGAGAGAGTGCGCATGGTGCTGAAGAACTGCTCCGTCCTGGGCTCGTCGGCGAGCCTGGCCTTGCCCTTGTCGTCGAAGTACCGCGGGCCCCACTGCGCGAACATCCGGTCGGGGGCGTTCTGGTAGAGCTGGAAGTCCGGCATGAAGCCGGCGCGTTCGAGCGAGCCGTTCTTGTTCTTCCGCGTCAGCTTGACCGCGTCGGCCTTCATCTCGGACATGGTGTGCGGGGGCCGGGCGATCCCGGCCTCCTTGAAGGCGTCCTTGTTGTAGTACATGCCGAACGCGTCGGCGAGGAGCGGTGTCGCGCACTGGACGCCCTCGTACTGGGTGTAGTCCAGCAGCGTCTTCGGGAAGACCTTCGTCTTGTCGATCCCGCTCTTCTTCATGAAGGGGTCGAGGTCCGCCCACATGCCGGAGGAGCAGTACTGGCCGACGTTGTTGGTGGTGAACGACGTGACGACATCGGGGGCGTCGCCGCCACCCGCGCGCAGCGCCTGGTTGATCGTCTCGTCGCTCACGTTGCCGGTGGAGACGACGTGGATGTTCGGGTGGAGCTTCTCGAAGCGGGCGATGTTCTCGTTGATCGCCTTGACCTCGCCGGGCGCCGACCAGCCGTGCCAGAACTTCAGCGTGACGGGCTTCGTGGGGTCGTCGGTGTTACTGCCGGTGCTCGGGTTGGCGCAGCCGGCCAGCAGCAGTGCGGCTGCGCCGAGCGCCACGGGCACACGGGTACGTATGTGCCATCGCGCCATGTCGGACTTCCTTTACGGGGGAGGGAAGGGGGGTGCACACCGGCGGGGAAGCGGGGCCGTGCGGGCATGGGGGTGCCGTGCGGCTTGCCGGGCCGGAGTCGTGGCAGGGGCGGATCGTGGCTCAGGCGGTGTCGAAGGTGGCGTCGCGTGCCTGGGCGAGGGCGGTGCGCAGCGCGCCGGTCAGGATCGGATCGCCGTCGATGTCGCTGATGCGCAGCAGCGGCCTCGGCAGCGCCAGGCCGGTCAGCTCCGCCTCGACCCGTTCGCGGAGCGCTTCTCCGCCGGCCTGGGCCACGACGCCGGAGAGGACGACCAGTTCGGGGTCGACGACGGCCACCATGGCGGCGAGGCCGGTGGCCAGCCTGCGGGCGACCTCGTCGAGTACGGATGCGTCGGCCAGGGCCTCGGCCGTCGGTCTGCCGCCCGCCAGGTCCTGCACGGCGGGGGAGGAGACCAGGCTCTGGAAACCGCCGCCCGCGTCCGGCCTCGCCCAGTCGGCCGCGCTGCCGCGGGCGAGCGGGGCGCCGGGCAGCGGCATGTAGCCGATCTCGCCGGCGCCACCGGTGGCACCGCGCAGCAGGGTTCCGCCCAGCACGATGGCGGCGCCGACGCCTTCGTCGAGCCAGGCGAGCACGAAGTCGTCGTGGTCCTGCGCGGCGCCCTCGTACTGTTCGGCGATGGCGGCGAGGTTCACGTCGTTCTCGATGGTGACCGGCCTGCCGACCACCTCGGCGAGGTCGGCGAGCAGGGTGCGCGAGTGCCAGCCCGGCAGGTGCGGGGCGTACCGCAGCTGTCCGGTGTGCCGGTCGATCGCGCCCGGCGTGCCGATCACCACGCTCTGCAGATCGTCATGGCCGAGCCCGGTCGAGCCGAGGGCGCCGTCCACGGCCTCGGCGACGAGCTGGGCGGTGCGGTGGCGTACGTCCTCCTCGACCGCGTCGGCCTCCACGCGGCACGAGCCGACCACGGCGCCGGTGATGTCGGCGACCACGGCGTCGATGCCGGTGGGCCCGACGGAGAGTGCCGCGACATGGGCGGCAGCCGGGTTGATCTCGTACAGCACGGCGTTCGGGCCGGGGCGTCCGCCCTGGCTGCCCGTCGAACGGACCAGCCCCGCTGCTTCCAGCCGGGTCAGCAGCTGGGAGGCGGTGGGCTTGGAGAGCCCGGTCAGCTCGCCGATCCGGGTCCGGGTGAGAGGGCCCTGGGTGACCAGCAGGTCGAGGGCGGCCCGGTCGTTCATGGCCCGTAGGACGCGGGGGGTCCCCGGTGTGGCTCCGGCCATGATCACTGCACCTGCCCTCTGTTAGGAAAGTTTCCTATTCGGTGCGAGGACCGTAGGACGCACGTCACCGGGGCGTCAATGGGCTGTGCCGCTGTGGCAACCAAAGCGTTATCTGGGCGGAGGCCGGTCGCGCGGGAGGCGGAGCGGCCCCCATGGACGTCGCTGTGGACGCCTTGGGTGAGGTGCATTCCCAACAGGTCGGCAGGCGAACCGAGTTGGCCGGGATCCATCGCTCACCGGCCGGCGGGAACGGGTGAGGGGCACCCCGCGAGCCCGCGGAGTGCCCCTCACCCGTTCCCGGCCTACGGGCCGGGCGTTATTTGGAGATGCTCGGCGGCGGGACTATCGGCGTCGCCGCCAGGGACTGCGGCGAGGTCGCCGAGGCGTAGGCCGAGGGAGCCGCCACGGAGGCCGTCGGGTCGGCGGAGGGCTCGTCGGGCTGGGCCGGGACGCCGCCGATCATGCGGATGCCCGCCTCGTCGAAGGCGCGCTTGATGCGCCAGCGCAGCTCGCGCTCCACGCCCAGGGCCTTGCCCGGCATCGTCTTCGCCGTCACCCGGACCGTCATCGAGTCCAGCAGCACCGTGTCCAGGCCCAGGATCTCCACCGGACCCCACAGGCGCTCGGTCCACGGATCCTCCTTGGCCATCTGCTGGGCGGCCTCGGTGATGACCGTACCGACCTGGTCGAGGTCCTCCGTGGGGCGCAGCTGCACGTCGATGCCCGCCGTGGACCAGCCCTGGCTGAGGTTGCCGATCCGCTTCACCTCACCGTTGCGGACGTACCAGATCGCGCCGTTCTCCCCGCGCAGCTTGGTGACCCGCAGGCCGACCTCGATGACCTCACCGGAGGCGACGCCCGCGTCGATGCTGTCGCCGACGCCGTACTGGTCCTCCAGGATCATGAAGACGCCGGAGAGGAAGTCGGTGACCAGATTGCGGGCGCCGAAGCCGAGCGCCACCCCGGCGACCCCGGCTGAGGCCAGCAGCGGGGCCAGATTGATCTGGAACGCGCCCAGGATCATCAGGGCGGCGGTACCGAGGATCAGGAACGAGGCCACCGAACGGAGTACCGAACCGATCGCCTCCGAGCGCTGGCGGCGGCGTTCCGCGTTGACGAGCAGGCCGCCGAGAGCAGTGCCCTCCACGGCCTGTGCGCTGCGGTTCATGCGCTCGATGAGCTTGGTCAGGGCACGGCGGACCGCTATGCGCAACACGATCGCGATCGCCGCGATGAGCACGATCCGCAGACCGGTGTTCAGCCAGGTGGACCAGTTCTGCTCCACCCAGCCCGCGGCGTTGCCTGCCTGCTTCGCGGCTTCGTCCAGCGAGCCGCCGGGCTCGGGGGACTGGCCTGCTGCCAACAGGGCGGACAGGGACACGGTGGGACCTCCAGTTGGGCGAGCGCTGACCAACCACACTAACGGGGCATCGGGCATGCTCCGTTGCCGTGATCGGGGGGAGAGACGCGTCTCACCCGGGGATATGGGACAGGTAAGGAACCCAGCCGGCGGCGGTGCGTGTGGCCGATCGCACATCGGGCGCGGCCGGCGGGCGCGGGGCCCCTGAACCGCCTGTTCCGGTGCGCTCCCGGCGTGACGACGGCGCGGGCGGAGGAAAATCCTTCCGGCCCGTTACCCGGACGTGGTGGCGCTTCGACCAGGCCTGAGGAGAGACTGAGATCGGATCGTCCCGGCGCGAGCCACGCGCCGCCGGCGTACAAGGAGGCATCAACCGTGCCGCATGTCCTGGTTCTCAATGCGTCGTACGAGCCGCTCGGCGTCGTACCGCTCCGCCGCGCGCTCGTCCTCGTCCTCGAGAACAAGGCCATCTGCCTCGAGGAGTCCGGCGCCTTCATGCACAGCGCCACCCGTGCCGTCCCGGCACCCAGCGTCGTGCGCCTGAAACGGTTCGTGCGCGTCCCCTACCGGGGGCCCGTCCCGCTGACCCGCCGGGCGCTCTTCGCCAGGGACGGTGGGCGCTGCATGTACTGCGGCGCCGCCGCGACCAGCGTCGATCATGTCATTCCGCGCAGCCGCGGCGGACAGCACGCCTGGGAGAACGTGGTGGCAGCCTGCCGCCGCTGCAATCACGTCAAGGCCGACCGCCATCTGCCCGAGCTCGGCTGGCGGCTGCACCAGCAGCCCGCCCCGCCGACCGGGCTCGCCTGGCGGATCATCGGCACGGGACACCGCGACCCGCGCTGGCTGCCCTATTTGCAACCGTTCGGAGCGGACGACGCGATGGCCCGGATCGATGGCATTTCCGCCTGACGGTCCGGGCCCGTGCCGTCCCTGGGGCCGGCGCCGCGCTACTTGTCCTGCCCGGCCACGGCGTACGCCCGGACGGACCAGAGCGAGTAGCCGTACTCGGTGGCCCGCCCGTCGCCCTGAACCCTGATGAACCGGGTGTCCTTCGCGTCCATCCGGACCGACTCGTGTCCGCCCCTGCCGTTGCGGACGGTGGCTGCCGTGCGCCAGGTGCGGCCGTCGGCGGAGACCTGTACGCGGTAGCGGGAGGCGTAGGCGTCCTGCCAGTCCAGCTCCACCTTCCCGAGCCGGACCGGAGCGGGCAGCTCCGCCTGCCACCAGGCGCCGTCCTCGGCCGGTGAGGACCAGCGGGTCTCCGGATCGCCGTCGGACGCGGCGGCCGCCGGGAAGTCCCCGGTCTCGTCGCCCGAAGAGGACGCGGTGGCGGCGGGCAGCAGATCGGGGCCCGCGGTGCGCGGGAAGGCCCGGACGGTCAGGGTGGCCTCCTCGGCGCCGAAGGAGAACGGCACCTCGTACGTGCCCACCGGGGTGTCCGCCGGGACGGTGATCTCCACCGGCACCTCGGTACGGGAGCCGCGCTGGACGGTCGTCCGCTCGGGCACGCGCACCTTGATGCCCTTGGGGGCCTTCGCGGTGAGCGCGCCCCGCACCTCGGCCGGCCGGCCGGGCGAGAGCCGTGCCTCGACCCGCTGCGGCTCGCCGCCGATCTCGGCGTCCGTCTCCCCGCGTTCCAGATCGAGCCGGGCGGCGGGCTCGTCGCCGAACCACGGCACGAGCGAGCGCACCCGGGGCGCCGCCCCGGCGGACGGGGCCGCGCCGGCCAGTGGAGGGATGATCAGGGGCGGTGCACCGGTGACCGAGGGGGTGGCGGTCGGCCAGCTGATCCGCACGGCGTCGGCTCGCAGGTCCTTTCCCCGTGCCTGGGTCCAGCCGCTCGCCGAGACGTTGGCGAGGCTGTGCCAGCCCTCACCCGGCACATGGGCCTGGACCGTCGCCTGCGCCGCAGCGCCGCCGTCGCCCGGCAGGGTCATCGCGGTGACGGCCGCCAGCGGACGGGCCCGGCCCAGCCGCACCGTGTAGCTGCCCCGGGTCTCGGTCACCGTGCCGCTGTCGCGGTCCGTCCCGGTCCAGGCGTCGGCCTCCTTGCGCGCCCGGTCCAGGAACGGGCCGAGCACCCCCTTGCCGACCGTCGCACCGCTCGGCTGCACGGCCTTGCTCACCGGCTCCAGGGCCAGCGACGCCTGCCAGGCGGCCGCGCCGTCACCGCGCGCCTGGGCCTGGAGGAGATCGACGGCCAGCTCGCCCGCCCTGCCGTACCGGGACAACTGCTCGGTCCACGGCCGCACTTCGTCGTCGAGCCGGCCGCCGACCAGCCCGGTCAGCCGCTGCGGGGTCTCGCGCATCACCGTGAACGCGGCCCGCAGCCGGCGCGCGGCCTTGTCGCGGGCCGACGCGTCGGTATCCGCACGGGACTTCCAGAAGGCGGCGAGCAGCGGTCGCAGATACGCCGATTCGTCGCCGCCCAGCACCGAGGCCGCGCTGTTCCCCGCCAGTGCGCGCAGCGCGTCCCGGCCGGCGGTGTCGCCGTCCGCGAGATCGTCGATGGCCGCCTGCCAGGACTCCTGAGGCCGGTACCCCTTCGGGTTCCAGGCGAAGTCGGCCGCGGTGAACAGCGGGATCCGGGAGGCGGACGGCTGCTCCATCGCGTTGGCCAGCAACGCCGCCGAGCCGATGGCGACCGCCGGGTCGCGGCCGGTGTACGGGCCGAGGAAGATCCGGTCCTGCGCGTAGTCGTTGACCGGGTAGTTGTCCATCGTGACCAGCGGATGGCGGAACGTGGCACGAGCACCGGCCAGTTCACCGCCGGTGATGGTCCTCGGTACGACTCCGACGCCGGTCCAGGCGATCTGCACCCGGTCGTCGAGTGCCTCGGCGAGCGCGGTGCGGTATGCGGTCGCCCCGTCCTGGTAGAACTCCGTCGGCATCATCGACAGCGGCTGCGACCCCGGGTGGCGGTCCGCGAGGTGCCGTGCCACCTCGCTCACGACCCGGGCCTGCGCCCTGGCCGCCGCCTGCGGGCCGTTGCCGAAGGTGTCGGCGTCGGCCGAGCAGTGCCACTCGCTGTAGCTGACGTCCTGGAACTGCACCTGGAAGACCCGCACCCCCAGGGCCCACATCGCGTCGATCTTCTTCGTCAGGGCCTTCAGATCGCGGTCCGACGACAGGCACATCGACTGTCCGGGCGCCACGGCCCAGCCCAGCGTCACATGCTCGGCGGCGGCCCGTTCGGCCAGCGCGCGGAAGTCGGCCCGCCGCGCGGCGGGGTACGGATCGCGCCAGCGGGCCACCCGGTAGGGGTCGTCGCCCGCCGCGTACAGATACCTGTTCTGCTTCGTGCGCCCCAGGAAGCCGATCTGGGAGAGGCGTTCCTCCTGCGTCCAGGGCTGTCCGTAGAAGCCCTCGGTCATCCCGCGCACGGCGGCCGACGGCCAGTCCCGGACGGTGACCCCGGCGACCTCGCCGCCCCGGATCAGCTGGCGCAGCGTCTGCACCCCGTGGAACAGCCCGTCGTCGCCGAGGCCGTCGACAGCGACGGTGTCCCGGCCCGCGACGCGGCCGGCCGCGATCCGGTAGCCGCCGGCGGGCAGATCGGCGCGGCCGGGGGCGCGCAGCGTGCGCAGCGCGCCCACCGCTCCGTCGCCGCCGAGCCGGATGACGGGGCCGCTGCCCGGCAGGGCCTCGTGGACGGTCCGCACACCCGCGTCGCGCAGGATCCCGCGGAGCGCGGTGACCGCGTACGGGTCGGCCTGCGCGTCGGTGAGGAGCGTGACCTCGTCGGTGAGGGGGACCGCGGATCCGGACGCCTTGATGCTCTGCGGCCGGGGCCACACGGTGGGTGGCGCGGCGTCGTCCGTGCGGTCGGGGCTGCCGGCGGCGGGCTTACCGGGCACCGGAGGGGCGGCGAGGGCAGCCGGTGCTCCGGTGGAGAGCAGCCCGCCGAGCACGGCCACGGCGACGACCGCCGCACGCTTCCTGCGCCTGAGCTGCATGCCGTTCTCCCCTTGTTCCCACCGGTGGGCCCCGAGCCCACCACCCCGCGCGCGAGGGTGTCAACGTGGGTGGCCATTGTGGCGCAAATGCCCGAAGTGGTGGCTGGGGTGAGTGCCCCCGGACTGTCGTCGCCGCACGCGAAAGATGGCGCCGAATGGCCGAAAACGACGGACGTCTTACGGATAACCGGCCTCCCGGGAACGGATTGTGACCCAGAGCACGTTGAACTCGTTGTCATAACGCCTACGTCTGCGGACGCGTCCGCTGGGTAGGTCTGCTGTGTCCTGCTCTCGACGGCCAGGAGGCCACCATGCCCGCTGCAGCGCAGCTCCTGCTCTCCGCCCTGACTAAACAGGTGCCGGGACCCGCCCCGATGATCAGCGCATGCCCGGCCACCGTGCCCGCCCCCGCCCACGGCCCGCTCACCAGCGAAGCGCCGCTCGCGGACGCCATACCCCTGACCAGCGAGCCCCCGCTCGCCGACGCCACGCCCCTGACGAGCGAACCCCCGCTCGCCGTCCTCGCCCCGCTGACCAGCGAGCCGGCTTCCTCCGGCAGCGCTTGGGGCATGGAGTCCCCAGGAGTCTGAATGGGCTTGTCCCGGCTCGCCGCACTGCACGGCGTCGCCACCTCCTACTCCCCGTCCGCCGACGCGACGGTGCCCGTACCCGACGGCACGGTCGTCGCGGTGCTCGCCGCGCTCGGTGTCGACGCCGCCACACCCGAGGCGGTACGGGAGGCGCTCGCCGCCGCCGACTCCGCGGCCGGCGCACGGCTGCTCCCGCCCACGCTGGTGGTGTGGACCGGGGAGCCGCTGCCCCGCGCCCTGGCCGTGCTGCCACCCGGCACGGAGCTGACGGTCCGGCCGGAGGAGGCCGCTTCGGCCCCGCCCGCCCGGATGCGGACCCCCGCCGGGGACACGGATCCGGCCGATTCCGGCGCGCCCGGCCCGGTGGCCGGTGTGCCCGCGCCCGGCTGGTGGACCGAACCGCCGCTCGGTGTGCACCGGCTGACCGTCCGGGCGCCGGGAGAGCCGGCCGAGTCCTGCACGCTCGTCGTCGCCCCGGCCCGCGTCCCGCAGCCGCCCGCCCGCAGCCACGGCTTCCTCGTCCAGCTCTACTCGCTGCTCTCCGCGCGCTCCTGGGGCATGGGCGACCTCGGTGACCTCGCCGATCTCGCCTCCTGGTCCGGACGGTGCCTCGGCGCCGGCTTCGTCCAGATCAACCCGCTGCACGCCGCGGTCCTGGGCAGCCCCACCGACCCCTCGCCCTACCGCCCGTCCTCGCGGCGCTTCCCCGACCCCGTGCATCTGCGCATCGAGTCGGTCCCGGAGTACGGGCTCGTGGCCGACCACGCCGTCCTGGACGATCTGCGCCGCCGCGCCGGAGAGCTGACGGACGCCGTCCTCAACAAGGGCGCCCTGATCGACCGTGACGCCGTCTGGGAGCTCAAGCGGCGGGCCCTCGCCCATCTCGCCGAAGTGCCCCTCACGCCCGGCCGCCGCGCCGCGTACTGCGACTTCCTCGCCGAACAGGGACAGGCCCTGGAGGACCACGCCCTGTGGTGTGCCCTCGCCGAGGTGCACGGCTCCGACTGGCACACCTGGCCGGCCGGCCTGCGCGACCCCCGCTCGAAGGAGACCGCCCGCGCCCGGGCCCGACTGCTCGACCGGGTCGACTTCCACTGCCGGCTCGCCTGGCTGACCGACAGCCAGCTCGCCGACGCCCAGCGCGCCGCCCGGGACGCCGGGATGTCCGTCGGGATCGTCCACGACCTCGCCGTCGGCGTGCACCCGGCGGGCGCCGACACCTGGGCCCAGCAGGACGCCTTCGCGCACGGCATGTCCGTCGGCGCGCCCCCGGACGCGTTCAACGCACGCGGTCAGGACTGGGGGCTGCCGCCCTGGCGCCCCGACGCGCTGGCGGCGTCCGGCTACGCCCCGTACCGCGGTCTGCTGCGCGGGATCCTCCGCCGGGCCGGCGCCCTGCGCATCGACCATGTGATGGGCCTCTTCCGGCTCTGGTGGGTGCCCGAGGGGAGGCCGCCCACCGAGGGCACCTACGTCAGCCACGACGCCGAGGCGATGCTCGCCGTCCTCGTCCTGGAGGCCCACCTGGCGGGCGCCGTCGTCATGGGGGAGGACCTCGGCACCGTGGAGCCCGGCGTCCGTGAGGCGCTCGCCCGCCGCGGCGTCCTCGGCACCTCCGTGCTCTGGTTCGAACGGGACTGGTCGGGCACCGGCCGCCCGCTGGCCCCCGAGGAGTGGCGCGAGGACTGTCTGGCCACCGCCACCACCCACGATCTGCCCTCCACCGCGGCCCGGCTGACCGGCGACCATGTGACGCTGCGCCACCGCCTGGGCCTGCTCACCCGCCCGCTGGAGCAGGAGCGGACCGAGGACGGCGCCGACACCGCGGAGTGGCTCGGGCTGTTCTCCCGGCTCGGCATGCTCCCGGAGGGCGGCGGTGACGAGGAGGCGGCCGTCCGGGCCGTCCACCGCTTCCTGCTGAGCACCCCCGCCCGGATGACCGGGGTCTGGCTGCCCGACACGATCGGCGACCGCCGCCCGCAGAACCTGCCGGGCACCTGGGACGAGTACCCCAACTGGCGGCTGCCCGTCGCCGACGCGGAGGGCCGTCCGGTCACCCTGGAGGAACTGGCCGCCTCGCCCCGGCTGCACCGCCTGATGGAGGTTCTCAGACCTCGTCAGGAGCCCGGGAGGACCCGTACGGCACCCCCGGGCGCGCGCCCCTCGTAGCCGTTCGCTACGTTTGCTCCGTGGACAAGAAGAACGCTATGCGCGCCGGCGCCGTCGCAGCCGGAACGACGCTGATGATGCTGCTCATGTCGTCCCCCGCGCTCGCGCTCACCCGCGACGACGGCGACGACCCGGGTCAAGGCCTGAGCGTGATCGACACGATCGGCCTGTTCGTCGTGGCACCCCTCGTGCTGTTCGGGGTCATCGCCGGGCTGGTCATGGTCCTCGACAAGTCCAAGAAGCAGGCCTGACCGCCGGCTGCGCGGCCCGCAGGGCCACGTAGTAGCTCCACCGGTTCCGCCCCAGGGCGTCTCGATGTGCGCAAGCACGCGGAGGCGCCCTGTTCGCGTTGCCCGGGAGGCTCGCCCATCGACCAATCATTAAGCTGAGCTTCAAAAACCTCTCTGAAGTATTCGATAGACCTGAATGCTCTCTCGGTGTGACGGTGGGTCCGTAACCGAAGCACCCCCGCGCGGGGGAGAGGGCAGGCGATTTCATGGCGGTACTGGACCGCACTGTGCTGGACCGCATCCGCGGCAGTGGGCCGGCCGGCCCGAAAGGGGCGCGGCGGACCGCGGGGACGGGTCTCCTGCTCGCCCTCCTCGCGACGGTCGTCTGGTCCGGAAGCTTTGTCACCTCCCGCGCCCTGCACGACTCCGTCCCGCCCGTCCAGGCCGCCTTCTGGCGCTGGATCGTCGCCGTCGCGGCGGTCGCGCCCTTCGCTGTCCGCGAGACCTGGCGCCAACGCGCCCTGATCCGCAGGCACTCGGGCTTCGTCACCCTCGCCGCCCTGCTCGGGGTCACCGTCTACAACACCCTGGTCAACCAGGCGGGCATGAGCACATCGGCCGGCCAGATGGGCATGATCATGGCCGCGTCGCCGGTGGTGATGGCGGTGTACGAACGCCTCGACGGCCGACGGCTCGGCAGGCGCCGCATCGCCGGAATGGCCGTCGCCTGCGCCGGAGTTCTGCTGCTGGTGGGCAACGGCTCCCCGGCGCTCCGCTTCGCCCCCGGTGATCTGTGGATGTTCGCCGCGATGCTCAGCTTCGCCTCGTACAGCGCGCTGCTGCGCCGCCGCCCTGCGGAGATCGGCCAACTGGCCTTCCTGCTCACCACTTTCGTCCTGGGCGCCCTGATGCTCGCCCCCGCCTTCGCGGTCAGCGTCGTCGTCCAGGGCGGGTTCGAGCCGACGGCCGGCACCGTCGGACCGCTTCTGTACGTCGGTGTCCTCTCCTCCGCCGTCGCGTTCTTCGCCTGGAACAGGGCGGTCGCCCTGATCGGCGCGGCGCGGACCGGGATCGTGTACTACCTGCAGCCCGTCTGCGTGGCCGGGCTCTCCTTCGTCCTCCTGGACGAGACGACGGGGCCGGTGCAGATCCTCTGCCTGGTGCTCATCATCGGCGGAGTGGCACTGGGGGCGGGCCGGGCCCGCGGCGGCGGCTAATGTGCGGACATGACCGAGTGGGACATCAAGAAGCTCCGGATCCTGCGGGTGCTGAGTGAGCGCGGGACCGTCACGGCGACGGCCGAGGCACTGCTGATGACCCCCTCCGCGGTGTCCCAGCAGCTGTCGAACCTGGGCAGACAGCTCGGTGTGCCGCTGCTGGAGGCGCAGGGCAGGCGGGTGCGGCTGACCGATGCCGCGCACCTGGTGCTCCGGCACGCCGAAGCGGTCTTCGCCCAGCTGGAACGCGCCGAGGCCGAGCTGACCGGATATCTGCGCGGTGAGGCGGGGGAGGTGCGGGTCGGGGCGTTCTCGACCGCCGTGCCCGCCCTCGTCGTCCCGGCGGTCCAGCTGCTGCGCGCCGACGGCCGGCCGGGCCCCGATGTGCGGGTGCGGGAGGCGGAGGCCGGTGAGGCCTACGAACTCCTCGCGGCCGGTGACGTCGACCTCGCGCTCTCGCTCGCCGCGCACGCGCCGACGGCACGTGACACCCGGTTCGCCCTGCTGCCGCTGCTCGCCGACCCGCTCGACGTCGCCCTGCCCGTGGGGCACCGGCTCGCCGGCGACCCCGGGCTGCAGCTGGCGGACCTCGCCGCCGAGCCCTGGATCTTCGGCGGCTCCGGCCCGTGGTCGGAGATCACCACCGCCGCCTGCGAAGCCGCTGGATTCGTCCCCGAACAGGCCCACAGCGCCTCCGGATGGACCGCGATCCTGGCCATGGTGGAGGCCGGTATGGGGGTCGCACTGATCCCCAGGATGGCGTCGGCGGAACGCCGCAAGGGCGTGGTCCTGCGGGTTCTCGGCGCCGATCTGCCCCGGCGCCATGTGGTGGCGGCCGTGCGACAGGGGGCCGAGGGCGGTCCCGCGGTGGCCCGGGTGCTGGCCGCGCTCAAGCAGGTCAGCGCGGCGCGCGGGAATTCATTCAGCTCAGCTGAATGAAGTGTGCGAAAACTTTCGATGGACCTGATGGGTGGGTCGGTACGACAGTGGACGCATGACCTTCGACGCGAGCGAGACCCCCGCCCTGGACAACGACCCCCATGCCAATGACGCGGCCCCGTACGGCGGCGGTGACCCGTACGCCGACTACCGCACCACCGACCTCCCCTTCACCGAACTGGTCGACCTCGCGGACCGGCGTCTCGGCGCCGGTGTCATCGCTGCCAACGACGAGTTCTTCGCCCAGCGCGAGAACCTCCTGGTCCGGGAGCGCGCGGTCTTCGACCCCGAGCACTTCGGCCACAAGGGCAAGATCATGGACGGCTGGGAGACCCGCCGCCGCCGCGGCGCGGACGCCGCCCACCCCTTCCCGGCCCCCGACGAGCACGACTGGGCGCTGATCAGGCTGGGCGCCCCCGGCATCATCCGCGGCATCGTCGTGGACACCGCCCACTTCCGCGGCAACTACCCGCAGCGCGTCTCCGTCCAGGCGGCATCCGTCCCCGGCTCGCCCGGCCCCGAGGAACTCCTCGCCGACGACATCAAGTGGGACGAGATCATCCCGCCGACCCCCGTACGCGGCCACGCCGCCAACGGCTTCGAGATCACCGGCGGCCGCCGCTACACCCATCTGCGCCTCTGCCAGCACCCCGACGGCGGCATTGCCCGCCTCCGCGTGCACGGCGAGGTGCTGCCCGACCCGTCCTGGCTCGCGACGCTCGGCACGTTCGACCTGATCTCGGTCCTGAACGGCGGCAGTTACGAGGACGCGTCCGACCGTTTCTACTCCTCGCCCACCCAGATCATCCTGCCCGGCACCTCCCGCAAGATGGACGACGGCTGGGAGAACCGCCGCCGCCGGGTCCGCGACACCAACGACTGGGTGCGCTTCCGGCTGCCCGCCGAGGGCGCCGTCCGCGCGGTCGAGATCGACACCGCCTACCTCAAGGGGAACGCGGCCGGCTGGATCGCCCTCCAGGGCCGCAACGGCGAGACGGGCGAGTGGTTCGAGATCATCCCCCGCACCCGGCTCCAGCCCGACACCCTGCACCGCTTCCCGCTCCGCGCCCAGGCCGTGGTCACCCACGTGCGGCTGGACGCCTTCCCCGACGGCGGGGTGGCCCGGATGCGCCTGCACGGCTCGCTGACCGAGTCCGGCAGGGCCGCACTGGCCGCCCGCTACGAGGAGTCCGGTGCCTGAGGGCTGCCCGTAAAAGGCTCCCGCCCGGCGGACGGCTGCGCTACAGCGCCTGCCCGCCGGGCGGTTTCCAATGGTGCCGTGAGGGCTAAGCGGTCGCCGCCGCCGCGTCCGCCGCACGGGCCCTCAGCGCCCGTTCCACACCCGAACGGGACTCCGAGACCAGCCGGCGCAGCGCCGCACTCGGCTCGGCCGAGGCCAGCCAGGCGTCCGTGGCGTCCAGGGTCTCCTGCGAGACCTGGAGCGCCGGGTACAGACCGATGGCGACCTGCTGGGCCATCTCATGGCTGCGCGAGTCCCAGACGTCCTTCACCGCGGTGAAGAACCTCTCCGTGTACGGCGCCAGCAGCTCGTGCTGGTCGGTCTGCACGAACCCGCCGATGACCGCCTCCTGGAGGGAGTTCGGCAGCTTGTCGGACTCGACGACCGAGGCCCACGCCTCCGCCTTCGCCTCCTCGGAGGGCCGGGCCGCACGCGCCGACGCCGCGTGACGCTCGCCCGCCGCCGTCCGGTCGCGCTCGTACTCGGCGGCGATCTCGTCCTCGTCCAGCAGTCCCGTCGCGGCCAGCCGCTGGACGAAGGCCCAGCGCAGCTCGGTGTCGACGGCCAGGCCCTCGACCGCCTCGGTGCCGTCGAGCAGCGACTGGAGCAGGTCGAGCTGCTGCGGGTTGCGGGCCGTGGCCGCGAAGGCACGCGCCCAGGCCAGCTGGTGGTCGCTGCCGGGCTCCGCCGCGCGCAGGTGCGCGAGCGTCGCCTCGGTCCACTGCGTCAGCCCCGCCTCGCGCCACTGAGGCGCCGAGTACAGGTCAAGCGCCATCTTCACCTGGCGGTGCAGCGACTGGACGACGCCGATGTCCGACTCCTTGCCGACCCCGGACAGCACGAGCGACAGGTAGTCCCGCGTGGCCAGCTCGCCGTCCCGCGTCATGTCCCAGGCGGAGGCCCAGCACAGGGCGCGCGGCAGCGACTCCGTGAAGTCGCCCAGGTGCTCGGTGACGACCCGCAGCGACTCCTCGTCGAGCCGGACCTTCGCGTACGAGAGGTCGTCGTCGTTGAGCAGTACGACGGCCGGGCGCCTGGTGTCGGCCGGGAACGGCACGGCGGTGCGCTCGCCGTCGACATCCAGCTCGATCCGGTCGGTACGGACCAGCTTCCCGGACTCGTCGAGGTCGTAGCAGCCGATGGCGATGCGGTGCGGCCGCAGCGTCGGCTCGCCCTTCGCCCCTGCGGGCAGCGCGGGCGCCTCCTGGAGCACGGCGAACGAGGTGACGTTGCCGTCGGCGTCCGTCTCGATCTCCGGGCGCAGGATGTTGATGCCGGCCGTCTCCAGCCACGCCTTCGACCAGGTCTTCAGATCGCGGCCCGAGGTCTTCTCCAGCGCGCCCAGCAGGTCGGAGAGCTGGGTGTTGCCGAAGGCGTGCGCCTTGAAGTAGGCCTGGACACCCTTGAAGAACTCGTCCATGCCGACGTACGCCACCAGCTGCTTCAGGACCGAGGCGCCCTTGGCGTACGTGATGCCGTCGAAGTTGACCAGGACGTCGTCCAGGTCACGGATGTCGGCCATGATCGGGTGCGTCGAGGGCAGCTGGTCCTGCCGGTACGCCCAGGTCTTCATGGAGTTGGCGAACGTGGTCCAGGAGTGCGGCCACTGAGAACCCTCGGCGTACGCCAGGCAGGCGATCGAGGTGTAGGTGGCGAACGACTCGTTCAGCCACAGGTCGTTCCACCACTCCATGGTGACGAGGTCGCCGAACCACATGTGGGCCAGCTCGTGCAGGACCGTCTCGGCCCGCGTCTCGTACGCCGCGTCCGTCACCTTGGAGCGGAACACGTACTGGTCGCGGATGGTGACCGCGCCCGCGTTCTCCATCGCACCCGCGTTGAACTCCGGGACGAACAGCTGGTCGTACTTGGCGAAGGGGTACGCGTAGTCGAACTTCTCCTGGAACCAGTCGAAGCCCAGCCGCGTCACGTCGAAGATCGCGTCCGCGTCGAGGTACTCCGCGAGCGAGGGACGGCAGTAGATGCCGAGCGGGACGCTCTGCCCGTCCTTCTCGTAACTGCTGTGCACCGAGTGGTACGGGCCGACGATCAGGGCGGTGATGTACGACGAGATGCGCGGCGTCGGCTCGAAGGACCAGACGTCGTCCCTGGGCTCCGGCGTAGGAGAGTTGGACACCACGGTCCAGCCGGACGGGGCCTTCACGGTGAACCGGAAGCTCGCCTTCAGGTCGGGCTGCTCGAAGCTCGCGAAGACGCGGCGGGCATCCGGCACCTCGAACTGGGTGTAGAGGTAGGCCTGCTGGTCGACCGGGTCGACGAACCGGTGCAGTCCCTCACCCGTGTTGGTGTACGAGCAGTCGGCGACGACCTTCAGCTCGTTGGACCCCGCCACCAGGTGCGGCAGCGTGATCCGCGAGTCGCGGAAGACGGCCGCGACGTCCAGGGCCCTGCCGTTCAGCTCGACCTCGTGCACGGCCGGGGCGACCAGGTCGATGAAGGTCTCCGCACCGGCCTCGGCGGAGTCGAAGCGCACGGTGGTGACGGACCGGTAGGTCCCGCCGTCCTGCGCTCCGGAGAGGTCGAGATCGATCTCGTACGCGTCCACGGTCAGCAGGCGCGCCCGCTCCTGTGCCTCTTCGCGGGTCAGATTCGTGCCAGGCACGCGGTCATCTCCTTGATATGCGATGTTTCGGCCATCCTTCCACGTCACCCGCGTCCAGGGCGATGTCCGTTTTCCGCCGGACCGTGCAGGTGGGGCCCGCCATGCTCGTCGCATGACCAGTTACGAGGCACGCGCGATCGAACCTGACGCGCTCAAGGAACTCCGGGAGAGCGACGACGCGGGGCGCCCCTGCGTCCCGTACACCGCCATGGACACGGGCAGCCCGCTGCGCTGCTGCCTGCGGGGCAGCGAGGTGGGGGAGAGGATCGCCCTCGTCTCCTACGCACCGCTGCGCCGCTGGGCGGCCGCGACCTGGGCGAAGCCGGGGGCGTACGACGAGCAGGGCCCGGTCTTCATCCACGCCGATGAGTGCGAGGGGCCGGACGCCGGCCGGTCCGGCTACCCCTTCTCGCGGGCGGGGGCGCTGCGCACGGTCCGGCGCTACAACGCGGACGGTCACATCGTGGGCGGCCGGCTGATGGAGATCCCGGTGGACGAGGAGCGGGGCTACGACGAGGCCTTCGCGGAGGCGTTCGCCGATTCGGAGGTGGCGTTGGTGCACGTCAGGGCGGTGGAGTACGGCTGCCTGCACTTCGAGGTCCGGCGCCCCTGAGCGCTCCCGGGGCCCTGCCCCGGACCCCGCTCCTCAATCGCCGGAGGGGCTTGATTTTGCCCCGCCGGGCGGGGAAACCAAGCCCCGCCGGGCGGGGAAACCAAGCCCCGCCGGGCGGGGAAACCAAGCCCGTCCGGGCGGGGAAACCAAGCCCGTCCGGCGATTGAGGACAAGCGGGGGCCCGGGGGCTCGCCCCCGGTTTCGGGAAGGGGCGGGTAGGGGACAGCCCCGCGCAGCGGCACAGCACCCGCACCCGCAC
>NZ_JBHVWF010000131.1:0-22231 GCF_042882365.1 Streptomyces sp. NPDC058221
CGCCCCGGGGGGGTGGGGCCGCGGTGGCCGGGGGGCCCGGGGTCTCCCCGGGTGTGGGGCCCCCGCTGCTGACCCCGCAGCCGCCGGCGGAGGACTGCCGCGGGGCGACAGTCCTCCTCCGGGGCCGTTTCTCAGGCGTCGGGCGTCAGCCGCAGTGAGATCGAGTTGATGCAGTACCGCTGGTCGGTCGGGGTCGGGTAGCCCTCGCCCTCGAAGACATGGCCCAGGTGCGAGCCGCAGCGGGCGCAGCGGACCTCGATGCGGACCATTCCGTGGCTGCGGTCCTGGATCAGTTCGACCGCGTCGGTGTCCTTCGGGTCGTAGAAGGACGGCCAGCCGCAGTGCGACTCGAACTTGGTGTCGGAGCGGAACAGCTCCGCGTCACAGGCTCGGCAGGAGTAGACGCCCGTCGTCTTGGTGTCGGTGTATTCGCCGACGAAGGCGGGCTCGGTGCCGGCCTGGCGCAGCACCGCGTACTCGGCGGGGGACAGCTCCGCCCGCCACTCCTCGTCCGGCTTGTCGATGTCGTACGGCACGGTGGCTCCCTCAGCTCGACAGGTGGTCCAGGATCTGCGGGCCGAGGTCCGTGACATCGCCCGCCCCCATGGTGAGAACGAGATCGCCTGGCTTCGCCATTCCCGCGACGACCTCGGGGACCGTCGCCTTGTCGTGGACGGCGGTGACGTCGGCGCCGGCCGCCCGGGCGGCGTCGATGATCAGGGTGCTGGTGACGCCGGGGACCGGGTCCTCGCGGGCCGGGTAGATGTCCAGCACCACTGAGGCGTCGGCCAGCGCGAGTGCCTGGCCCATCTCGGTGCCGAGCTCCTGGGTGCGGGAGAAGAGGTGGGGCTGGAAGACGACCAGGAGGCGGGCGTCGGAGGCGGCGCCGCGCATCGCTTCGAGGTCGGCGGTCATCTCGGTGGGGTGGTGCGCGTAGCTGTCGATGACCTGGACGCCGGCCGCCTCGCCCTTGAGCTGGAGGCGGCGCTTGACCCCGGTGTACTTGCCGAGGGCCGAGGCGAGGTTGTGCGCCGGGATGCCGAGGGCGACGCCGGCGGCGAGGGCGGACACGGCGTTGAGCGCGTAGTGGCGGCCGGGAACGGAGACGGTGAAGGTGAGGTACTTCCCGTTCAGGACGACCGTGACCTCGCTGGTCAGACCGCGCTGGTTGATCTTCTGGACGCGTACGTCGGCGTCCGCGGCCTCGCCGTAGGTGACGACCTTGAGTGCGGACAGGTCGCGCACCCGTCGGGTCAGCTCGACGGCGCCGGGCTGGTCGGCGGAGACGACCAGGGTGCCGTCGGGGACGACCTTGCCCACGAAGGTCTCGAAGGAGTCGTAGATCTCGTCCATCGAGGCGTAGTTCGCGTGGTGGTCCAGCTCGACGTTGAGGACGATCGCGACCTCGGGGTCGTACTTCTGGAAGCTCCGGTCGCTCTCGTCGGCCTCGGCGACGAAGATCGCGCCCTCGCCGTGCGTGGCGTTGGTGCCGGGGCCCGCGAGGTCGCCGCCGATCGCGTAGGAGGGGTCGAGGCCCAGCTCGGTGAGGGCGACGGCCAGCATCGACGTGGTGGTCGTCTTGCCGTGGGTGCCCGCGACGGCGATGGGCCGCAGCCCCTGCATCAGCGAGGCGAGCGCGTCGGAGCGGTGCACGACGGGGATCGAGAGCTCCCCGGCGCGCACCAGCTCCGGGTTGTCGTCGCGGATGGCGCTGGAGACGACCACGCAGGTGGCGTCGTCCGCCAGATGTCCGGCTGCGTGCCCGACGTGGACGGTCGCCCCCAGCGCGCGCAGGGCCTCGGCGGTGGGCGACTCCTTGGAGTCGCTGCCCGCGACCTTCGCACCGCGCCGGGTGAGGATCTTCGCGATGCCCGACATTCCGGCGCCGCCGATGCCGATGAAGTGCGGCCGTTCCATGGCGGCAGGAATACCGGGTGCCATGCGTGTGTCTCCCAGGGTCGGTGCGGGTGGGGCCACCCAGCCTATTCGCTGTGCGCGAAGAGCTTGAGCACCGGTACGCCGACCTTGTGCCGGGCGCGGGACGCCCAGTCGCGGTGGAAGAACTCCTCGACGTAGTGCGGCGCGGTCAGCACGATGACCTCGTCGGCCTCCGACTCCTCGACCACGGCCGTGAGCTTGTCCAGGGGGTGGGTCTCGATCACCTGTCCGACGGCTTCCGAGCCGGACTGCCGCAGTGCCTCAAGGGACACTTCGAGCGCGAGTTCGGCGGACTGCCTGGCGTTCTTGCCCTCCGGTTCCTCACTCTCCCGGGCCGCTTCCTTCAGTTCGCCCATCGCCAGGTCGTCGATGGCCCGCAACAGCACATCCGCCTGGTCGCCACGCGGCTGCATGAGCACGACGAAGGAGATCTGCTCCTCCCCGTGCAGGGTGGTGACGAACTCGACGTCCTCGGAAGTGAGGGGCTTCTCGATCATCAAAACGCTGGTGAACACCACAGGCGCCCTTCTGCTTCAGTGACCGTCTCCGGCCACTGCTGAAACCATCCTTCCCCGTGCTCGCACGGGTTCTGCGATCCATTCTGCCCACCGAACGCTAACCGGAACGGGATATTCCGCTGATTGTCAGATCCGACGGTACCGAGAGAAGAGGAACCCGGCCTCCTCCAGCACCGACGCCAGGGCGAATCGTTCCGGCACCGCCACCGAGGGACCGCCCGCGATCCGCTGGGCGTCCCCGGCGGTCAGCATCGGCGCCAGGGTCAGACACATCTCGTCCAGCACGCCCGCCGCGACGAACTGACCGAGCAGCCGGGGCCCGCCCTCCGTCAGCAGCCGCTTGAGACCGCGGTCGGCCAGCTCCCGCACGACCCTGACGGGATCCACCCGGGACCCCTCCCCCGCGATCACCACATCGGCGCCGGCCTTGCGGGCCGCCGCGATCCGGTCCGGAGGCGCACCCGCGCCGGTCAGCACGAGCGTGGGGACCAGCGGCGAGACGAAGAGCGGGAGCGAGAAGTCCAGGTCCAGACTGCCGCTCACCACGGCGACCGCCGGGGCGGGCCCCTGGCCGGCCGCCGCCCGCCGGGCCGCGAAGGCCTCCCGGGCGCGGGCCGGCCGGTAACCCTCCAGACGTACGGTCTCCGCGCCCGCGATCACCACATCCGCGAGTCCCCGCAAGGTGCCAAAGATCCGCATGTCGCTCTCGCAGGAGATCGGCTGCGAGCGGCCGTCCTGCTGGGCCGCCCCGTCGAGCGTCGACACCATGTTGGCGCGCAGCCAGGGGCCGTCCGTGTCGGGGTAGGCATAGGCGTCGGCGAGGGCGTCCAGGCTCCACTCACCTCGGTCGTCGGCCGCTGTCAGGTCGGTCACAGGGAACAGGCGTCGCATGTTCCGCAGTCTGGCACGGCCTAAGCTGGGGAGTTGTGTCGTCCTCCACCGCCGTGCCGGGGCCCAGCCCCATAGCCGAAACGGCCCCGCTGTCCCTGTGCGCCCTCGAACCGCGCGTCCCCGCCGACCGGCTGGTCGCCGAGATGGTGCCGCCGCCGCGCTTCGACTCGGTGCGTTTCGATACGTACGTTCCCGACCCGAACCAGCCGAGCCAGATCGAGGCGGTCAAGGTCCTCGGCGACTTCGCGGCCGGGCTCGGCGGAGCGCACGCCAGCGGTGAGCGGAAGCGCAAGTGGTTCGGCAGGAAGGCCGAGCCGCCCCGCGCGCCGCGCGGGGTCTACCTCGACGGCGGCTACGGCGTCGGCAAGACCCATCTGCTGGCCTCACTCTGGCACGCCACGCCCGCCGCGCCCTCGCTCAAGGCCTTCGGTACCTTCGTCGAGCTGACCAACCTGGTGGGCGCGCTCGGCTTCCAGCAGACCGTGCAGACCCTGAGCGGGCACCGGCTGCTGTGCATCGACGAGTTCGAGCTCGACGACCCGGGCGACACGGTGCTCGTCTCCTCGCTGCTGAGCCGGCTGGTGGAGGCGGGGGTGGCGCTCGCCGCGACCTCCAACACCCTGCCGGGCAAGCTCGGCGAGGGAAGGTTCGCCGCCGCCGACTTCCTGCGGGAGATCCAGGGTCTCTCCTCGCACTTCCGCCCGCTGCGCATCGACGGCGAGGACTACCGCCACCGCGGTCTGCCCGAGGCCCCGCCGCCGTACTCCGAGGAGCAGGTCACCAGGACGGCGTACGCGACCGAGGGCGCCAGCCTCGACGACTTCCCCGCCCTGCTCGACCATCTGGCCCGCGTCCATCCGAGCCGGTACGGCGCGCTGACGGACGGCATCCGTGCGGTGTGCCTCACCGAGGTACGGCCGGTGCCCGACCAGTCGACCGCGCTGCGGCTGGTGGTGCTCGCGGACCGTCTCTACGACCGGGAGGTTCCGGTGCTCGCCGCAGGGCTGCCGTTCGACCAGCTCTTCAGCGAGGAAATGCTGAACGGCGGGTACCGGAAGAAGTACTTCAGGGCGATCTCCCGGCTGACGGCACTGGCGCGTGACGCAAAGGGACTGGTGGCGCAGTAGGTTCGGGGGCGTAACACCGGTCGGGCACAACGGAGTGCCCCGCCACTCCCGTACAACCGCGCATTCCGTTTGAAGGGATCCAGCATGGCTACCACGCGTCAGGCGCACACGGTCTGGGAAGGCAACCTGATCGAGGGCAAGGGCGTCGTCACCCTCGATTCCTCGGGGATCGGGGAGTACCCGGTCTCCTGGCCGTCCCGCGCGGAGAAGGCGAACGGCAAGACCAGCCCGGAGGAGCTCATCGCCGCGGCACACTCCAGCTGCTTCTCGATGGCGCTGTCCAACGGTCTGGCCACGGCCGGCACTCCGCCCACCCGCCTGAACACCCAGGCGGAGGTCACCTTCCAGCCCGGTACCGGCATCACGGGGATCCACCTCACCGTCGAGGGCACGGTGCCGGGTCTCGACGAGGCGGGCTTCGTCAAGGCGGCCGAGGACGCGAAGGCGAACTGCCCGGTCAGCCAGGCCCTGACGGGCACGACGATCACGCTCAGCGCCTCGCTCGCCTGAGTCCGTCCCGGGCCGCGCGCGGCCCGGGACACGTACGAGACACAGTTGAGGCCGGTGGCCCGCATGGTTCCCGCGCGGTGTTACGCGTGGTACACACATGCGGGTCACTGTTCCTGCCCCCACAGGAAGTTGCCTCATGTCATCCTCAGCAGCGCAACAGCCCGCGACACGACGTCAGGTTCTGGCCGGTAGCGGCGCGGCGGTGGCCACGGTCGCCTTCGCCGGCGCGTTCACCGAACTCTTCGCCGGAACCTCCGAAGCCCGGGGGCACGGGGGTTACGGTCCGCTCCTGCCCGACCCCGACGGACTGCTCGATCTGCCGAAGGGTTTCCGCTACCGGGTGCTGTCCCGGGAGGGCGACCCGCTCCGCTCCGGTGAGGGCCCGGTCCCCAGCCACTGCGACGGCATGGCGGCGTTCGCCGGCCGGCGCGGGCACGTCCGGCTCGTGCGCAACCACGAGAACCGGGTCGACGCGGAGGTCTCCGTGCCGACCGTCGAGGGGCTCACCTACGACCCGATGGGCAAGGGGGGCTGCACGGCCCTGGAGCTCGACGGCGACAGCCACGTCCTCACCGAGCGCGTCGCCATCGCCGGTACGGCCGTCAACTGCGCAGGCGGGCGCACTCCTTGGGACACCTGGCTGACCTGTGAGGAGACCGAGGACAAGGCCGGCACCAACGGCTACACCAAGGACCACGGTTTCATCTTCGAGGTGGACGGCGCCGACCCGCGCCGCACCGGGGCCGTGCCGCTGACCGCGATGGGCCGCTTCCAGCACGAGGCGATCGCGATCGATCCGCACAGTGGCGTGGTGTACGAGACCGAGGACGCGTTCGACAAGCCGTTCGGGCTCTTCTACCGCTTCCTGCCGGAGAAACCGCTCGGCGGCACGGGTTCGCTCAGGGCCGGCGGACGGCTGGAGGCCATGCGGGTGCCGGGCGTCCCCGACCTCTCCGCCGTCCAGACGACCGGTACGAGCTTCGAGGGGATCGAGTGGGTCCCCGTACCGGATCCGCTGGCTGCCGGAACGCCCATCCGGTTTCAGGACTTCGGCTCGAAGGGGATCACCCACGGCCAGAAGCTGGAGGGCTGCTACTGGGGCGGGACGTGCGTCTACTTCGTCTCCAGCTTCGCACACAGCTCGGAGGGGTCGGCGGCGGATCACTTCGGGCAGGTCTGGCGGTACGAGCCGCGGCGGCGCCGGCTGACGCTGGTCATCGTGTTCGGCCCCGGCACGGACATCCAGCTGCCCGGCGAGTCCCCGGACAACATCACCCTGGCCCCCGACGGCGGGCTGATGGTCTGTGAGGACGGCGGCGGCGCCCAGCATGTGTTCGGCCTGACCAGGCGCGGTGAGGTGTACGCGATGGCACGCGGCCGGCAGAACATCGGAACGCCCGAGGAGCCCGAGTGGGGCGAGTTCGCCGGGGTCACGTTCGCCCCGGACCACGGGACGATGTTCATGAACTGCTACACGCCCGGAACGACATTCGCCGTGACGGGACCGTGGCGCTGAGCCGCTGAGCCGCGGCCCCCGGACTGCGGTGGGCACCTCCACCCGCCGTCCGGGCGCCGCTTCGCGGCGCACGAGCGGCGCACGCGGATCGGTGATGGTTGATCAGTTATTTTCCGACAATGACATCTTCTGTGCGGAAACTGACGGCTATGACCGTTCTAGGAGTGGTATTCGGAGGTGCCCTCGTCGCCTGCGGGAGCTCCGGCGGCTCCGGCGGCTCCGGCGGCTCCGGCGGCTCACCGGGCGGCAGACCCTCGGCGGCCTCGGCGGCTGCCTCCGGAACCTCTTCGGGAACTCCGTCCAGCGTGCCGTCGGCCACCCGGAAGCCGCCCAACATGGCCCCCGGCCCCGCAGGCCTGGCCCCCGTGCTCAAAAGGGGCCCGAAGAGCACCGCCAAGGTCGTCGCGCTCACCTTCGACGCCGATATGACGGCCGACGAGGGTGAGCGCGCGGCCGAGGGTGAGCACTTCGACAACCCGGAGCTGATCGCCCTGCTGCGCCGGCTGAAGGTGCCCGCGACGCTCTTCATGACCGGCCGGTGGGCCGAGGAGTACCCCGCGCAGGCCCGCTCCATCGGCACCGACCCGCTCTTCGAGATCGCCAACCACTCGTACAGCCACTACGCCTTCACCTCATCCTGCTACGGGCTGCCGACGATGGGGACGGACGGGATCCGCGGCGAGGTGGGGCGGGCCTTCGGCGCGATCCGGAAGACCGGCGCCCGCAATGTGGTGCCGTACTTCCGCTTCCCCGGCGGCTGCTACGACGACGACGCGCTGCGCACGCTCGCGGCCGAGAAGGTGACGGCGGTGCAGTGGGACGTCGTCAGCGGCGACGCCTTCGCGACGGACGCGGACGCGGTGGCGGAGCAGGTACTCGACGGCGTGAAGCCCGGTTCGCTGGTCGTCATGCACTGCACCCGCAGCGCGGCGCCGGTCACCGCCCAAGCGGTCGACCAGGTGGTGCCGGAGCTGCGCAGGCGCGGGTACCGCTTCGTGAAGGTGTCCGACCTGATGCGCGGCTGAGCCCGGCATCCGTCGGCGCGTCAGCCTGAGCAGGCCGTGCGCTGCGCCTCCTGCCATTCGCAGACCGGGCAGAGCGTGATCCCCCTGACCGACTCGGGGTACTCGGTCGGCTTCCGGCACAGCACGCACTCCGCGAACGGGGGCCCGCCGGCCAGCTGTGCGGTGACGGCCGGAGTCTCGCAGTACGACTCGTCCGCGCGCTCGTTCACACCGTCTTCCATGGGGACGAGCCTACTCATCCGCGTACGGAAGTGAGTCTGCAGGCAAGCGCCGCCGCTGCCACGGCGACGGCCGCCGCGCCGGCGAGCGGGAGGACCGGCACATGGACCGTCCCGTTGAGCGACCCGGTGACCAGGCCCGTCACCGCGTACTTCGCGGGCGATCCGCTGGTCACCAGGGCCAGCAGCACGGCGACCAAGGTCGCGGCGAGGGACCAGCCGCGCCGGTGCAGCACCGGCCGGGTGCACAGCGCGCCGACGGCCGCCCCCAGCAGGACGCAGCAGACCGCCGCGAGCAGCCCGGCGAGCCCGGCGGCCGGCAGCGGGACCCGGACCGTGTGCCGGGTGTCGGACGGTTCGCTGATCAGCAGCACCAACGCGGTGACGGCTGCGGCCAGCAGACCGGCGCACCCCAGCGGCGCGAGCAGCGCCGCCAGATGGGCCCGAGGCTGTCCGCCCACCGCCGCGGCGACGACGGTCCGGCCGGCGGGCGGTTCCTGGTTGACGCAGATCTGTACGAGCCACGCGGTGACGGGCAGCAGCCCTGCCGCGGCGTAGCCGAGCGAGTCCAGGACGGGCTGCCCCGGGCGGACACCGACGCCGAGGAAGGCGACGTACAGGAGAACGGGCGCGAGCCAGCGCTGCGAGCGGACCAGCAGGGCCGTCTGGTAGCGGACCAGTGCTGTCATGGCGCCTCGTCGCGGGATGTGGGTGTGGGGAGCGTGGGAGCCGCGGGGGCTGCACGAGCCCTGGCGGCACGAGTGGGCTCGGTGGGCTCAGCGGCCTCGGTGGGCTCACTGACCTCAGCGGGCTCAGCCGGCTCAGCGGGCTCGGAGCCCCCGGAGCCCGCCATGGCCTCGCTGTCCCCGGGCTCGGGTGAGAGCCGGCGGATGTGCCAGGGCGGGCGGGCCGTGAGCAGGGCGCTCAGGAGGGCGTCGGAGTGCACGGCGGCAACCGTCAGCCACAGCGCTCCGTCCTCGCCCGCCGCCTGTCCCGGATCGCCCGGCAGACCGGCGGGGAGCGGGCTGCCCGGCGGGCCCGCCGCCTCGATCCGCACCCGGGGCCCCCGGTGCTCCCCGGCCGGTGCGAGGGGCGCGGCGACGAGACCGTGCCCCTCGACGCGGAACGCGGTGTCGACCGTGCCCGCGAGCCGGCGCGGGTCGTGGTCGACGAAGACGACGGTGGCCCCCGCGGCGACGCGCTCGGCGACGGCCCGGTCCAGCTCGTCGCGGGCCGCGGTGTCCAGGCCGGTCCAGGCCTCGTCCAGCACCAGCAGTTCCGGTTCGGCGAGCAGTGCCTGCGCGACGGCCACCTTCTGGCTGGTGCCCTTGGAGAGCTCCGCCAGCGGCGTCCGGGCGTGGCCCGCCGCGCCGAAGCGGGTCAGCCACGCCTCCGCACGCCCGGCCGCTTCGGCCGTACGCAGCCCGTGGATCCGGCCGAGATGGACGAGATACCCGGCGGCGGTGAAGGGCATGGCCGCCGGGAACCGTTCGGGGACGTACGCCGTGCGGGGCCTGCCGCCCGTGATCCGGCCCTCGGTCGGGGCGTCGATGCCGGCGAGGAGCCGCAACAGGGTGGACTTCCCGGTGCCGTTGGCCCCCTCGATGCGCACGAGCGCCCGCGCGGGCAGGCCGAGGTCGACCCCGCGCAGCACCCATGGTCCCGTGAGGCCGTACCGCCGGCCCACTCCCCGCAGCCGCAGGATGTCCGTACTCAGTTGGCCGTCGCCTTCTCGGGCTTGGCCTCGCTCGGCCGCACGATCACGAACCCCTCGCCGTCCAGACGCAGTTGTACTGCCTCCCCCGAGCCACCGCGAAGCATCGAGCCGACGCTCTGCGAGCGGTGCAGCGAGGTGGTGAGGTGGGCGCTCCAGCCCACGACCGCGTCGGTGTCGACGCACACCGGCTGCTGCGGGGTGACGGGGATCACTATGGGGTGTCCCTCGCACATCAGGCCGAGCTTCCCATAGCCGGTGAAGACGCTGTTGAAGAGCCCGCCGCCGGTCATTCCGGCGCCCTTCACCGTCTTGATCTCGTAGGCGAGCGTGGAGTCGAAACAGAGGACGTTGCGGCCGTTGATGGTGAGGACGTCACCCTGCTCCATCTCCACGATGAAACAGTTGGCCGCCTCGTGCGCGAACCACGCCTCGCCCTGGCCGCGCACCGCCATCAGCGGCAGGCCCTCGCCGGTCACGGCGCGCTTGAGCATGCCGCCGATTCCCTGGCCCTTGCGCTCGAACTGGAGATCACCGCGGAAGGCGATCATCGCCCCCTGGCGGGCGTGCATCTCGCCGTTGACCGCGTACTTGATGGATTTCGCGTTCTGCAGGGTCATTCCGGGTGCGGTCGCCTGCTGCGCCATGTGGTCGCTGGAGAATAGATCGCTCTTCATGCGGTGCATCCTCACCCGGAGCGGTTCGTTCCGCCAAGAACCCTCTTCCTGGCGACTGGCAGACTGGACGGGTGAGCAGCAACGACACCCCCGTATCCCTGTCCGGCGCGTTCCCGTCCGAGTCCGCAGAGTCCGCGGGCCCGCCCGCGGACAGCCCCTTCCGGTCCGGGCGGACCGACCGGGACGAAGCCCAGCAGTACGTGCTTCCCCTGGTGGTCCACATCGAGAAGGCGGCTCCCCCGGCCCGCACGGACGCGCTGCGCACGGCCGCCCGCGCCGTGCTGGTGATGCTCTCCGACGAGCGCTCGGTGGGCGAGGGCGAGTGGGCGCAGGCGATGCGGGACTGGCAGGACGCCAGGATCCGCAAGGTGGTGCGGCGGGCGCGCGGCGCGGAGTGGCGCAAGGCCTGCGCACTGCCGGGGATCACGGTCACGGGCGAGAGCGCCGAGGTCCGGGTCTTCCCGCCGGTGCCCCTGGACGGCTGGCCCAAGGAGCTCGCCAAGCTCCAGGTCTCGGGGACGGAGCTGGACGACCCCGAGCAGCCTGCCGCGCCCGATCCCGCCGGGCCGGTCCTCTGGCTGAACCCGGAGCTCGACATGTCGGCGGGCAAGGAGATGGCGCAGGTCGGGCACGGAGCGCAGCTCGCCTGGTGGGAGCTGTCGGAGGCGGAGCGCACGGCATGGCGCAATGCGGGCTTCCCCCTCTCGGTCGCCACCGCGGATGCGGGCCGCTGGCGGGAACTGACGGTGAGCGGAATGCCAGTGGTGCGGGACGCCGGATTCACCGAGATCGCCCCCGGACCGACCGTGGTGGCCGAGGGGGCCCACCGGGTCGGTTCCCTGCCGCCGCTCGGACAGCCGTAGCCGGACCGCCGCGAGCCGGCGAGGCGGTGTCCCGGGAACCTCAAATCAAGCTCTGAACGTCCCCCTCTTCGGGTTCACGGGCGGGCGCCGGGGCCATGACCACTGCACGGAGTGGCGGAGGGGGACACCATGGAGCTGGGTATCGGGATCGGCTGGCGGCCGGAGATCGCCGACGCGGTGGAGGCGATGGCGGGGATCGACTGGGTGGAGGCGGTGGCGGAGAACCTCTGCGCCGACCACCTGCCCGCCTCCCTGGCGCGGCTGAGGGAGCGCGGGGTCACGGTGGTGCCGCACGGGGTCTCGCTCGGACTCGGCGGGGCCGACCGCCCCGACCCCGGCAGGCTCGCCGACCTCGCGGCGCGGGCCACGCTGCTGGACACGCCCCTGGTGACCGAACACATCGCGTTCGTACGGGCGGGCGGGCCGCGCACCGCGTCACCGGCGCTGGAGGCGGGCCACCTGCTGCCCGTTCCGCGCACCTGGGCGGCGCTGGACGTGCTGTGCGAGAACGTACGCATAGCGCAGGACTCGCTTCCGGTGCCGCTGGCCCTGGAGAACATCGCGGCGCTGATCTCCTGGCCGGACGAGGAGCTGACCGAGGGGCAGTTCCTGGCCGAGCTGGTCGAGCGTACGGGGGTGCGGCTGCTCATCGACGTGGCCAATCTGCACACCAACCACGTCAACCGCGGCGAGGACCCGGCCCGCGCGCTCGACGAACTGCCGGTGGAGGCCATCGCGTACGTGCATGTGGCGGGCGGCATCGAGAAGGACGGGGTCTGGCACGACACGCACGCCCACCCGGTCACCGCGCCGGTCCTAGACGTCCTGGCCGAGCTCCGCTCCCGGGTCAGCCCGCCGGGCGTCCTGCTGGAGCGCGACGACGACTTCCCGCCGGCCGGCGAGCTGTCGGGCGAGCTGGACGCGATCCGCGCCACGCTCGACGCGGGCCGGGACAAGAACCGCCGCACCGGCGCCGTACCCGAGCGGGCCGAGGACGGACACCCCGCGGCCGAGGCCGTACCGGACCGGGGCAGGCGCCCCGGCGCGGACACCGACGCCGCGCGTGACCGGGTCGCGGTCGCGCAGACCTCGCTGCTCTCCGCGCTGGTCGCCGGCACCCCTGCCCCGGAGGGCTTCGACCACCACCGGCTCGGCGTCCAGAGCCGGGCGCTGGCCGCGAAGCGCGCCGATGTCGTCGCCAAGGTGGCGCCCGAACTCCCGGAGATCCTGGGGCAGGACTACCGGGACGCGTTCCTCGGGTACGCCAGGAGCCGTCCGATGTCCGCCGGGTACCGGCGCGACGCACTGGACTTCGCCGAGCAGCTGCTCGTCGCGGGCCGCCCCGAGGACGGCGCGGCCCGTCGCCGGCTCACGTACTGGTGGCAGGACCGGGCCGCTCCCCGCCCGCCCCGCCGCGCCACCCGGCTGGCCAGGGCGGCCCGTTCCGTACTCGCGGGAACGGGAAGGTCACGGTGACCGTGATGAACGCCGTGGCCCTGATCCTGACGCTCGCCGTCATCCTCTCGTCGGTGCTGCTGGGCCGGGCGGGCGCGCGTGCCCGGCGCGGGGCCGGCGGCTCCGTCCACGACCTCTCGGAGGTGGCCTTCCTCAACGGCGGGCCGGGCCGGGTGGTGGACGCCGCACTCGCCGCGATGCGGACGGACGGCCGGCTGGTCATCGGCGGGCCCGGCATCGTCGCGGTCCAGCAGCCGGTCGCGCACGACCCGGTGGAACGGGCCGTCCTCCAGGAACAGGCCGCCGCCCCGAGCGGCGCCCTGCACACCCTGCGCGACGCGGCGATGCGCCATGCCGCGGTGCAGGAGATCGGCGACGGGCTGGCGGCGCGCGGCCTGCTGGCCGAACCCGGGGCGAATCGGGGACGCAGGCGCTGGGGACTGGCCCAGGGGGTGCTCTGCCTGCTCGGGATCCCGGTCGCCGTCGGTCTGACCATCCACCAGTTCGTCTCGACGGACGCCACAACGGACTTCCCCTTCTTCCCGAAGGTGTTCCCGGCGCTGCTCGCCGGGACCGTCATCGGTTTCGTCTGCGCGGCCAACGCCCGGGCCCGGATCACCAGGGCGGGGAGTGCGGCCGCCCGGGAGTACCGCGCAGCCAACGCGTACCGGACCGATCCGGCCCATCTGGTGGCGACCGCCGGGCCGCGGGCCCTGCCCGATCCCGAGCTGCGTGCGCATCTGCTCACGGCGGCCCGGCTGCGGCCCGCCGGACGGTCCGCTCCGTCGCACTCATCGGACTCGTCGGGGCTGCTGCTCGCACCGGCGGTGTGGTGTGCCGCTTCGACCCCGGGCGGCGGCTGCGGCAGCTCCCACGGGCACAGCGGCTCCCACGGGCACGGTGGCGCGGGCAGCGGCTGCGGGTCGGGATCGAGTTGCGGCGGCAGTTCGGGTTCGGGCTGCGGCTCCGGATCGAGTTGCGGCTCCGGCTCGGGGTCCAGCTGCGGCGGTGGATCGAGCTGCGGCGGCGGGGGCGGGTCGAGCTGCGGCAGCAGCTCCTGAGCCCTCATCCGGCCGTTCGGTCACCCGGCGGTGACGGTCCCGTCACCGTCCGCATACTGAACAGCCTCTGGCGCTCCGCCCCCGTCTCGCATAGAAATCCGCCATGCTCTGGGTTCTGTTCCTGCTGGTCGCATGGGGTGCGGCGGCCATTTCCTGTGCCCGGCTCTGCCTGGCGTCCACCCATACGGCGCAGCTGCCGGGCGCTTCGCCGGAAGGGGTGCGGCACTCCGCGGACGGGCATGGACTCACCCTGTACGAGACCGCGTTCCTGGCCGGTGGTCCGCACCGGGTCGCCGAACTGGCACTTGTCTCCATGCATCTGCGCCGACGGGTGCTGCTCGCCCACACCGGCTGGGCGACGGTCGTCGACCCGCACGGCCGGGACGAGGTGGAGCGCACGGTGATCCGGGCCATCGGCCCGCAGGGCCAGTCGCCGATCGGGCCGGTCCGGACGGCGGCCGCTGCCGCCGACACCGTGCGCGCCCTCGCGGACCGGCTCGTCACCGCCGGCCTCGCACTGCCCGGCGGGGCCAGGACGGACATCGCCTCGGCGGTGCGGGCGGTGCGCCGGGCGGCGCTGCTGGTGGTCGCGATGGGCGCCGCCTCTCTGCTCACGCCTGGTCAGGAACAGCGCACGGGCGACTCCATGGAGTCCCGGCTCCTCTGGTTCGGGCTTCCGCTCGTGCTGACCCTGGGCTGTCTGGCCATCGCCCGGATGGAGGTGTATCCGTACAGCTCCTGGGCCTCCCCCGCCGGGCAGCGGCTGCTGGACGCCCGTGCGGTGCCCACGGGCGGGGCGGAGGGCGATGTGCTGGCGGCGGTCGCCGTGCGGGGCGTGGACGCGGTGGGCGATCCCGCGCTGCGGGCCGCGCTCACGGGGCGCGGGGCCGTGAACACCGGCCCGTAGAACGACAACGGTGCGGCGCGCAGGATGCGCGCCGCACCGGCAGCCGAACCCGGTGTCGCTGGAACGGCGGCCGGCACACAGTGCCGCGGTGCCCGCCGTCTGATCTTCCGGGTTGGGGTGGTCGGAACCCGCTCGCTACGCGAGCCCGGCCACCAGGTCTGCGACCGACTTGCGCCGGCCGGTGTAGAAGGGGACCTCCTCGCGGACGTGCATCCGCGCCTCGGAGGCCCGCAGGTGACGCATGAGGTCGACGATGCGGTGCAGCTCGTCGGCCTCGAAGGCCAGCACCCACTCGTAGTCGCCGAGCGAGAAGGAGGCCACGGTGTTGGCGCGCACGTCCGGGAAGCCGCGGGCCATCTTGCCGTGGTCGGCGAGCATGCGGCGGCGGTCCTCGTCCGGCAGCAGGTACCAGTCGTAGGAGCGCACGAAGGGGTACACGCTGATGTAGTCGCGCGGCGTCTCGTCGGCGAGGAACGCCGGGACGTGCGACTTGTTGAACTCGGCGGGGCGGTGCAGCGCCATGTTCGACCAGACCGGCACCAGGCTCCTGCCCAGCCGGGTGCGCCGGAAGAGGTTGTACGCCTCCTGCAGGGCCTCCGCCGTCTCGGCGTGCCACCAGATCATGAGGTCGGCGTCGGCCCGCAGACCGGAGACGTCGTAGGTGCCGCGCACGGTGACGTCCTTGGCGCCGAGCTGGTCGAACAGCTCCTGGACCTCACCGGAGTACGCGGCGCGGTCCGTGTCGGCGGGCAGTACGTCGCGCAGCTTGAAGACGGACCACAGCGTGTAGCGGACGACGTCGTTGAGGTCCTTCGCCTTCTTGCCGGCGTTGGGGGCCTTGCTTGATGTCTCAGTCTCAGGAGCACTCATAGGGCTATTGTCCCGCCTCGCTCCCTGTGCCCTGAACCAGGGTCGGCGTGGCGATGATCTCCCCCGCGTTCGTACCGCTCCGCGCCGTGTCCGCCCTGCTCCCGCCGGCGAGGTCGCGGGCGATCTCGTCCGCGGCCCGGTGGGCGCTCGCGATACAGGCCGGGATGCCGACGCCGTCGTAGACCGCGCCGCAGACGCGCAGCGCGGGCAGTTTCGCGACCTCGTCACGGATCCGGGCGACCCGGCCGAGGTGACCGACGGGGTACTGGGGCAGTCCGCCGATCCACCGGGTGACGTCGGTGGCCACGGGCCGGGCGGCCAGTCCGGTCGCCGCGGCGAGATCGCTCAGCGACACGTCGACCAGTTCGCCGTCCTCGCGGTGCAGATGGTCCTCCTCGCCGTACCGGCCGACGGAGGTCCGCAGCAGGAACAGACCGGGGGCGGCGTCGTCGACCCACTGCCACTTGTGGCTGGAGAAGGTGGCGGCCTTGATGGTGCGGCCGTCGACCGGGGGCACCAGGAAGCCGGAGCGTCCGTCGAGCGTTCCGGCGGCGGTCACGTCGGAACGCCGGAAGGCCATGGTGACCAGGGCCATCGACGCGTACTCGACGCCCGCGAGCTCGGCGGACGCGGCCGGGGACTCGGCGGCGAGCAGGGTGGAGGCGGACCATGCGGGGGCGGCGAGGACGATGCCGTCGGCGGCGATCACCCGGCTGTCGGTGCGGACGTCCCAGCCGGAGGCGGTACGGGTCAGCCCGAGTACCGGAGTCTCGGTGAGGATCTCGCCGCCGCCCGCGCGTACGGCGTCGGCGACCGCGCCCGGGAGGGTGCCGATGCCGCCGGCGATTCCCTGGAAGACCGGTCCGCCCTGCTGCCGGGCGGCGGCCTGCTCCTGGATACGGGTGACCCCGTCGAGCAGCGAGCCGCCCTGCCGGGCCACCTCGAAGAGCTGCGGTACGGCGGCGCGCATCGAGATCCGGTAGGCGTCGCCCGCGTACACCCCGCCGAGGAGCGGTTCCACGAGCCGGTCGACGACCTCGCGGCCCAGCCGGTCGGCCACGTAGGCGCCGACCGCGACGTCGTCGCCGACGGCGGTCGGGGTGAGGTCGCGCTCCTGTGCGATCCGGGCGAGCCCCTCGGGCGAGAGCACTTCGCCGAGTACCGCCGGGTCGCCCGGTACGCCCATCACATGGCCCTTGGGCATGGGGCGCAGGGCATCGCGGGTCCACACGGACGCGGTGGCCGTTGCGGGCGGCTGGAGGCGGTCGCCGAGCCCGGCCTCCCGGGCCAGGCCGACCCCCTCCGGGCGGCGGGCCAGCATCGATTCGGCGCCCAGGTCGACCTGGACGCCGGCGACCTCACCGGTCATGAGCTTGCCGCCGAGCCGGTCGGTCGCCTCCAGGAGGGTGACCCGCAGCCCGCTGCCGAGAAGCCGGTGGGCGGCCGCGAGTCCGGCGATGCCGCCGCCGATGACGACGACGTGCCCGGCGGCCCTGTCCGCGCTGTGTGTTGAACGCTGCATACCCCCACTCTCTCAAATCTCTTCCGAGTCCTGACCGTGACTGCTTCGAAACCGGTATCGCGCAACCCCGACCGGCCCCCCGTACGTCGAACCGGCACCACCAATCACCCGTCCTGGGGGGACAGTTATGCACGCAGCACCAGCCACTCGCACGAACAGACATCCAGACCGTCAGGGGCGTCGGGACCGCCCGGGCCGTCCGGGCGCCCTCCGTACGCAGACCGCTCTCGCCGCCGGACTGCTCGCCGCCTTGCTGGCGTTGAGCGGCTGCGGCGCGGCCGGTGACGACGACTCCGGGAAGAGCGCGGACCGCAGGGCCGCGGCCCCGGCACAGCAGGACAACGCGGGCTCCGGCACCGGGGGCGCGAAGCAGGGCGCGGGCGGTTCGGCGGCGGCGAAGAAGCCGAAACCGTCGGCCGCCGCTCATGTCATCCGTACCGCCTCGCTGTCCGTGGAGGTGAAGAGCGCGCCGGAGGCGGCGGCCGCCGCACGGGTGACGGCGGAGGCCGCCGGCGGTCTGGTGGCCGACGAGAAGACCGAGCAGGTCGACGCCGCGCGGGCCTCCTCGCATGTGGTGCTGCGGGTTCCGCAGGACGAGTACGACAGCGTGCTGCGGGAGCTCTCCGGTACGGGCAGGCTGCTCTCCCGCACGTCGACCGCCAAGGACGTCACCGACGAGGTCGTCGACGTGGACAGCCGGATCGCCAGCCAGCGCACAAGTGTGGCCCGGGTGCGCAAGCTGATGGACCGGGCCGACGAGCTGTCCGATGTGGTGTCGCTGGAGGGTGAGCTGAGCAGTCGTCAGGCCGCGCTCGAATCGATGCTGGCCGAGCAGGCCTCGCTGAAGGACCGCACCACGTTGGCCACGATCACGCTCAGCCTCTCGGAGCCGAAGCCGCACGCCACGTCGGTTGGAGCCGACGACGATGACGGTCCGGGGTTCCTGGACGCCCTGAGCGGTGGCTGGCAGGTGTTCGTGACGGTGATCAAGTGGCTCGCGATGGCGCTGGGCGCGGCGGCCCCGTTCCTGGCCGCGGCCGCCGTCGTGGTGCTGCTGTGGCGGCGGCTGGGCCGCCGGGGCGGGAAGGCCGGCCCGGAGGGCGAGTGAGCACCTCCCGGGGCGCACGGCGGCGCACCCGGGGCCACGGCGCCGTAGCGTGGGCCTTCGGACCGGTTATCTAAGGGGCTCGCATGGCGGCGGAACGACTGGTGGTCATCGGTGGCGATGCGGCGGGCATGTCCGCAGCATCGCAGGCGCGCCGGCTCAAGGGCCCGGACGAGATGGGCATCACCGCCTTCGAGCGGGGCCACTTCACCTCGTACTCCGCCTGCGGCATCCCGTACTGGGTCGGCGGTGACGTGGCGGAGCGGGACGACCTGATCGCCCGCGGCCCCGAGGAGCACCGGGCCCGCGCCATCGATCTGCGGATGCGTACCGAGGTGACGGAGATCGACGTCGCGGGGCAGCGGGTGCGCTCCCTGGACCGGGACTCGGGCGAGACGTCCTGGACCGCTTTCGACAAGCTGGTGATCGCGACGGGCGCCAGGCCGGTGCGTCCGGCACTGCCCGGCATGGACGCGGCCGGGGTGCACGGCGTGCAGACCCTGGACGACGGGCAGGCGCTGCTGGACTCGCTGGACCGGGCCGGGGCGATCCGGACGGAAGGCCCTGAGGGCCGCCGCGCGGTCGTCGTCGGCGCGGGGTACATCGGGGTCGAGATGGCGGAGGCGATGCTGAAGCGCGGCTTCGAGGTGACCGTCCTCAACCGTGGCGAGCAGCCGATGGCGACGCTCGACCCCGACATGGGGCGGCTCGTCCACGACGCGATGGACGGTCTCGGCATCACCACGGTGAACCGGGCCGCGGTCACCGCGATCCGTACCGGGCCGGACGGCCGGGTCGCCGCGGTGGAGACGGCCGACGCTTCGTACCCGGCGGACGTGGTGGTCCTGGGCATCGGCGTCGAGCCGGAGACGACCCTGGCCCGCGCCGTGGGTCTGCCGGTCGGCCCGCACGGCGGGCTGCTCACCGACCTGTCGATGCGGGTCGTCGGCCACGACAACATCTGGGCGGGCGGCGACTGTGTCGAGGTGCTCGACCTGGTGGCGGGCCGCACCCGTCACATCGCGTTGGGTACGCACGCCAACAAGCACGGCCAGATCATCGGGTCCAATGTCGGCGGCGGCTACGGGACGTTTCCCGGAGTGGTCGGCACGGCGGTGAGCAAGGTCTGTGATCTGGAGATCGCCCGCACCGGCCTGCGCGAGAAGGACGCCCGCGCGGTGGGCCTGCGGTTCGTCACGGCGACGATCGAGTCAACGGGCCGGGCGGGTTACTACCCCGGGGCGCAGCCGATGACGGTGAAGATGCTCGCGGAGTACCGCACGGGCCGGCTGCTGGGCGTGCAGATCGTGGGCCGTGACGGGGCGGCGAAGCGGGTGGATGTCGCGGCGGTGGCGCTCACCGCCGGAATGACGGTGGAGCAGATGACGGCCCTGGACCTGGGCTACGCGCCGCCGTTCTCCCCCGTCTGGGACCCGGTGCTGGTGGCGGCCCGCAAGACGGTGGCGGCGCTGCGGAAGGCGGGCACCGCCTGAACGGTGCCCGCCTTCCGGGCCGGTGTCAGCGGGCGGTGCTCGTGTGGACGTACTCGACGAGCCGCGACAGCGCGTCCGGGTCCATGTTCGGCGTCACGCCGTGGCCCAGGTTGAAGATGTGGCCCTCAAGACCGGCGGCCGCGTCCAGCACCTCCCGGGTCTTGGCCTCCACCGCCGCGGTCGGCGCGAACAGCACGGAGGGGTCGAGGTTGCCCTGGAGCGCCTTGCCGGGGCCTACGCGGCGCGCGGCCTCGTCCAGCGGGACCCGCCAGTCGACACCGACGACGTCCGCGCCGGCCTCGCCCATGAGTCCGAGCAGTTCACCGGTGCCGACGCCGAAGTGGATGCGCGGGACGTCGTACGACGCGACGGCGTCGAGGACCTTCGCGGAGGCGGGCAGCACCGAGCGGCGGTAGTCGGCGGGGGCCAGCGCGCCCACCCAGGAGTCGAAGAGCTGCACGGCGGAGGCGCCTGCCTCGATCTGGACCTTGAGGAAGGCGCCGGTGATCTCGGCGAGGCGGTCGAGCAGATCGGCCCAGAGCTCCGGGTCTCCGTACATCAGGGCCTTGGTGTGCTCGTGGTTGCGGGACGGGCCGCCCTCCACGAGGTAGCTGGCGAGGGTGAACGGTGCGCCCGCGAAACCGATCAGCGGGGTGGAGCCCAGCTCCGCGGTGAGCAGGCCGATGGCCTCGGTGACGTACCAGACGTCCTCGGGGGTGAGATCACGCAGCCGGGCCAGGTCGGCCCGCGTACGGATCGGCTCGGCGATCACGGGGCCGACGCCGGGCTTGATGTCGAGGTCGATGCCGATCGCCTTGAGGGGGACGACGATGTCGCTGAAGTAGACCGCGGCGTCGACCTTGTGGCGGCGGACAGGCTGCATCGTGATCTCGGCGGCGAGCTCCGGCATCGTGCAGGAGTCGAGCATCGGGATGCCTTCGCGCACCTTCAGGTACTCGGGCAGCGAGCGCCCCGCCTGGCGCATGAACCAGACCGGCGTGTGCGGCACGGGCTCGCGCCGGCACGCCTTCAGGAACACCGAGTCGTGGGTGGCGGAGGTCTTCGTCTGGTGGCCCGAGGGGCGGTCAATAGCGCTCACACACAGAATCTTCGCACGCACGCGGAAGGAGCCCGGCCCCGCACGGGTGTCCCTCCCTGCGCGGGGCTCCGGTTCCGCCTACTCTTCCCCGCATGGCTCCGGCGCAGGGACACTTCTCCGATCAATCCGATGGTGCTGACAGCACGGACAGTGCGGAGGGGGGTTCCGTCCCGCCCGCGTTCCGTTCGGCGGTGGACGCGCTGCGCTCGGCGCGGCTCCGGCCCGAGCTGGAGGTGGAGCCGACACGGCCCCCCAAACGCCTGGCTCCGCACGCGTACGCACTGGAGGCGGCCGTCGTCGACGGTGAGGACGATCTCGCCGACGGACGGCTCGTCCTGCTCCACGATCCGGCCGGACACGAGGCCTGGCAGGGCAATTTCCGGCTGGTGACGCTGGTGCGTGCCGAGCTGGAGCCGGAGATGGCGTCCGATCCGCTGCTGCCGGAGGTGTGCTGGTCGTGGCTGACCGGTGCGCTGGACGCGCGCGGCCTCAGTTACGGGGAGGCGGGCGGCACGGTCACCCGCGCGGGCTCGCACTACTTCGGGGCGCTGGGGGCGCGCCGGCCGGCGACCCAGATCGAGATCCGGGCGTCCTGGACGCCGCGCGAGGGGCGCGGCGGAGTGCCGGACACGGCGGCGCATCTGGTGGCGTGGGGCGATCTGCTGTGCCAGATCGCCGGACTGCCGCCCTCGGGCCCGGTCGACGCGTCGGTGGTGTCGCTGCCGCAGCGGCGCGGACCGCAGGTTTCGTAGCGGCGGCTCCTCGGCTTCTGCGGCGGCGGGGCCACGGCCCTGTTTCGTGACGCTGCGTCATATACCTCGCACAGGCACCGGCTCTCTTTTCGTACAATCGATCGCGCGTCCTATTTGCCCGAATTGTTACTCACCAAATCGTGATCTTCCCCTAAAGGAGCAGGCGTCTGCTGCCGAAGAGGTCAATGACCCTTCAAGCACGGTTCGCCCCGGCTTCATCCCCGAGCCGGCCCGTCCCGCCACTCCCCAGGAGGCCTGGTGTCCGTTCTCCTCGAGCAGCCCGCAAGCCTGGTCGCCTACCGCCCGAACAAGCCGACGGCCATGGTCGTCGTGGCCGACCCGCGCGTCCGTTCCACCGTCACCCGCCATCTGTGGGCACTCGGAGTACGTGACGTCATCGAGGCGTCGTCCATCGCGGAGGCCCGCCCCCGCGTCGGCAACCCGCGCGACATCTGCGTAGCCGACGTCCACCTGCCCGACGGTTCCGGGCTGACCCTGCTGTCCGAAACCCGAGCCGCCGGCTGGCCGAACGGCCTCGCCCTCTCCGCCGCCGATGACATCGGCGCTGTACGCAACGCCCTCGCGGGCGGCGTCAAGGGCTATGTCGTCACCGGCACCCGTACCAACATCGGCCACCCCACCCGTCCCGGCGTCGCTCCCATCGGCGCCAATGCCGCCCGTATGCACCGCCGGCCCCCCGGCACCCCGAGCCACCCGGGCGGCTACCGCGAACTGTCCGGCCGCGAGGTGGAGGTCCTTCGGCTCGTCGCCGAAGGGCAGTCCAACAAGGCCATCGGCGTCTCCATGGGGCTCTCCGCCCTGACCGTCAAGAGCCACCTCGCCCGAATCGCCCGCAAGCTCGGCACCGGAGACCGTGCAGGAATGGTCGCCGTGGCCCTGCGGACGGGCATCATCCACTGAATCGCCACCCCGCCGGTGTGCAGAAATGCGGATCCGGCTGGTTTACGTG
>NZ_JBHVWF010000132.1:0-22140 GCF_042882365.1 Streptomyces sp. NPDC058221
CCCTGGCAGGTGGTTGGGGGCGGGGGTTCGCGCGGCGTCCTGGTCTGCCACTCAGCCTCGCCGGCGTTTGAGGCGCGGGGTCCGGGGCGGAGCCCCGGTTGAGGGAAGAGCGGGGGAACGCCGAAGGGCCCGGCCGGAACACCTCCGGCCGGGCCCTTCGGGGGTGGGGTCAGCTCGTCCTGCGGAGGCGGAACGTCAGGGACAGGCCCTCGTCCTCGAACGGCTCGCCGTACGCCGCGTCCGCCTCGCCCTGCGCGTAGTCCAGGGCCAGCACCTCGTCCGCGATCAGGGACGCGTGCTCGGTCAGGGCCTCGGCCGTCGCGGGTGACGTGGACGTCCAGCGGACGGCGATGCGGTCCGCCACGTCCAGGCCGCTGTTCTTGCGGGCTTCCTGGATCAGGCGGATCGCGTCACGGGCAAGGCCCGCACGCCGCAGCTCCGGGGTGATCTCCAGGTCGAGGGCGACCGTCGCGCCCGAGTCGGACGCGACCGACCAGCCCTCGCGCGGGGTCTCGGTGATGATGACCTCGTCCGGGGCGAGCGACACCGTCTCGCCGTCGACCTCGACCGAGGCCGTGCCCTCGCGCAGGGCCAGCGACAGCGCGGCCGCGTCCGCGTTCGCGACGGCCTTCGCCACCGCCTGGACGCCCTTGCCGAACCGCTTGCCCAGCGCCCGGAAGTTCGCCTTCGCCGTCGTGTCGACCAGCGAACCGCCCACCTCGGACAGCGCGGCCACCGAGGAGACGTTCAGCTCCTCGGTGATCTGGGCCTGCAGCTCGGGGGAGAGGCCCTCGAAGCCCGAGGCCGCGACCAGGGCCCGGGACAGCGGCTGACGGGTCTTGACGCCCGACTCGGCCCGCGTGGCCCGGCCCAGCTCGACCAGCCGCCGCACCAGCGCCATCTGCGTCGAGAGGGCGGGGTCGATCGCCGTCAGGTCCGCCTTCGGCCAGCCGGAGAGGTGGACCGACTCGGGGACGTCCGGGGCGACCGGCACGACCAGGTCCTGCCAGACCCGCTCGGTGATGAACGGCGTCAGCGGGGCCAGCAGCCGGGTGACCGTCTCGATCACCTCGTGCAGGGTGCGCAGCGCCGCCTTGTCGCCCTGCCAGAAGCGGCGGCGGGAGCGGCGCACGTACCAGTTGGACAGATCGTCGACGAACGCCGACAGCAGCTTTCCGGCGCGCTGGGTGTCGTAGCCCTCCAGCGCCTGGGTGACCTGGTCGACCAGGGCGTTGAGCTCGCTGAGCAGCCAGCGGTCCAGGACCGTGCGGTCGGCCGGCGCGGGATCGGCCGCGGACGGCGCCCAGTTCGACGTACGGGCGTACAGGGCCTGGAAGGCCACCGTGTTCCAGTACGTCAGGAGCGTCTTGCGGACGACCTCCTGGATCGTGCCGTGGCCGACGCGGCGGGCCGCCCACGGGGATCCGCCCGCCGCCATGAACCAGCGGACGGCGTCGGCGCCGTGCTGGTCCATGAGCGGGATCGGTTCGAGGGTGTTGCCCAGGTGCTTGGACATCTTCCGGCCGTCCTCGGCGAGGATGTGGCCGAGGCACACGACGTTCTCGTAGCTGGACTTGTCGAAGACCAGGGTGCCGATCGCCATCAGCGTGTAGAACCAGCCGCGCGTCTGGTCGATGGCCTCGGAGATGAACTGCGCCGGGTAGCGGCTCTCGAAGATCTCCTTGTTCTTGTGGGGGTAGCCCCACTGCGCGAACGGCATCGAACCCGAGTCGTACCAGGCGTCGATGACCTCGGGGACGCGGTACGCCTCCAACTGGCAGCTCTCGTGGGAGCAGGTGAACGTGATCTCGTCGATGAACGGGCGGTGCGGGTCGAGATCCGAGAGGTCGGTGCCGGTGAGCTCGCTCAGCTCGGCGCGCGAGCCGACGCAGGTGAGGTGGTCGTCCTCGCAGCGCCAGATCGGCAGCGGGGTTCCCCAGTACCGGTTACGGGACAGTGCCCAGTCGATGTTGTTGTTCAGCCAGTCGCCGTACCGGCCGTTCTTGACCGAGTCGGGGAACCAGTTGGTCTTCTGGTTCTCCTCCAGGAGGCGGTCCTTGATCGCCGTCGTGCGGATGTACCAGGACGGCTGCGCGTAGTAGAGCAGCGCGGTGTGACAGCGCCAGCAGTGCGGGTAGCTGTGCTCGTACGGGACGTGCCGGAAGAGCAGACCGCGGTCCTTGAGGTCCTCGGTGAGCGCCTCGTCGGCCTTCTTGAAGAAGACGCCCCCGACCAGCGGCACGTCCTCCTCGAAGGTGCCGTCGGGGCGGACCGGGTTCACCACCGGCAGTCCGTACGCCTTGCAGACCAGGAGGTCGTCGGCGCCGAAGGCGGGGGACTGGTGGACCAGACCCGTCCCGTCCTCGGTCGTCACGTACTCGGCGTTGACGACGTAGTGGGCCTCGGCCGGGAAGTCGACCAGCGCGAACGGGCGCTCGTACGTCCAGCGCTCCATCTCGCGGCCGGTGAACGACTGCCCGGTGACCTCCCAGCCCTCACCCAGCGCCTTCTCGACGAGCGGCCGGGCGACGACGAGCTTCTCCTCGCCGTTCGTCGCCACGACGTACTCGACCTCGGGGTGCGCGGCGACGGCCGTGTTGGAGACCAGGGTCCAGGGGGTCGTCGTCCAGACCAGGAGTGCGGCCTCGCCGGCCAGCGGGCCGGAGGTGAGCGGGAAACGTACGAAGACCGAGGGGTCGACGACCGTCTCGTACCCCTGGGCCAGCTCGTGGTCCGAGAGGCCGGTGCCGCAGCGCGGGCACCAGGGGGCGACGCGGTGGTCCTGGACCAGCAGGTCCTTGTTGAAGATCTCCTTCAGCGACCACCACACGGACTCGACGTACTCGGGGTCCATCGTGCGGTACGCGTCATCGAGGTCGACCCAGTAGCCCATCCGGGTCGTGAGGTCGGTGAAGGCGTCGGTGTGCCGGGTCACGGACTCGCGGCACTTGGCGTTGAACTCGGCGATGCCGTACGCCTCGATGTCCTTCTTGCCGTTGAAGCCCAGCTCCTTCTCGACCGCGAGCTCGACCGGCAGACCGTGACAGTCCCAGCCGGCCTTGCGGCCGACGTGGTAGCCCTGCATGGTGCGGAAGCGCGGGAAGACGTCCTTGAAGACGCGGGCCTCGATGTGGTGGGCGCCGGGCATGCCGTTGGCGGTCGGCGGGCCCTCGTAGAAGACCCACTCGGGGCGGCCCTCGGACTGTTCGAGGCTCTTGGCGAACACCTTGTTCTCGCGCCAGAAGTCGAGCACGGCGTGCTCCAGCGCGGGAAGGTCGACCTGGGCGGGTACCTGGCGGTACAGCGGCGATGTCATGTGCGGGCTTCCTCCGGCGGACGTGTTCCACTTCCGTCGGAGGGACGAGAACCCTGGGGCTCCCGCGGTACCACCCTCCTTGGCCCCGGGTGTGCGCCCGTGGCCCCCTCATTGGGGTGCGATGCCGGCTCTACTCGCCTTGTGCCCGTGGGCTCCGCCCACGGTCCAAAGCTTTCTTCCGACGGCTCCGGGTGATCTTCACGACGCGCTCGCCCCCGGGCTCTCACCGTCCCCGGGTCGCTCCTGGCTGCGTACGACGCTACTCGTCCCATCCACGCCTCTCGCTGCCGTCAGTGTACGGGCCCGGGGGCGCGTCGGCCGACCGTATGACCGACGGCCCCGGCGTGACCCGAATGGCCAGACGCGGCGCACGGAGTCCCGGCACGGCCGGGCGGGTGAGCGGAAGACGGATTACCCGGCGGGGAGCTGGGCACAACGGATTCAGGCGCGCTGTGATCCGGACACGGGGAGGGGCGATTCGGCGGCGTGCCCCGTTGCCGCGGGACTGGGGTCGACTTATCGTCCCAGCACGACTCGCGAGCAAGATCACAATGTGTGAAGGGGCCGCGGCCATGGTGGCGAAGAAGACCGCCGTAAAGAAGACGGCGTCAGCGGGATCCACGGGCTCGGCGGCCGAGGAGAAGGCGACGAAGAAGGCCGCCGAGAAGGCGGCGCCCAGGAAAGCGGCGACCAAGAAGGCGGCGGCGAAGAAGACCGCCGCGAAGAAGACCGCGGCCGGGAAACCGGCCGGTCAGGAGCCGGCACCTGCCGCCGGGACCGATGAGCACGGGGCGCCGGCCGGCACGGCTCCGGCGAAGGCGACGAAGAGCGCGGCCGGGAAGTCCACGGCCAAGAAGGCTTCGAAGAAGGCCGCCGCGGCGGCCACGGGGGCGGCCGCGGCCGCCGAGCAGACGGGAGCCCACACGGTGGTAGCCAAGAAGAGCGCGGCCAGGACCCGGCCCGCCGGCCGGGGCACGGCACCCGTGCCCCCGGCCCGCGCCGCCGCGACCACACCGGGGGCGGGGGCCGTACGGCCGGGTGAGGACCCCTGGACGCCGGAGGAGGTCGCGGCCGCGCGGGCCGAGCTGACCGGCGAGATCACCCGGCTGCGCACCGAGCTGGAGACGTCGGGCGCGGCGCTGGCCGGCCTGATGCGCGACTCGGGCGACGGGGCGGGTGACGACGAGGCGGACACCGGTACCAAGAACATCACCCGCGAACACGAGATGTCGCTCGCCGCGCACGCCCAGGAGACGCTGGAGCAGACCGAGCGGGCGCTGGCCCGCCTCGACGCCGGGACGTACGGCCTCTGCGAGATCTGCGGAAATCCGATCGGCAAGGCGCGGATGCAGGCGTTCCCCCGGGCCACCCTCTGTGTCGAGGACAAACAGAAGCAGGAGCGACGCGGCTGATCCCCACCGGTGTGTCGTACCCTCGTCCTCAGTCGGGAACTAGGTTGAGGGACTCACGTGGCAGAGGCGGAGCGCATCATCGGTACGCCGGACATCCCTGAGGCTGAGGGACACGACGGAGCCGAGCCGGAGCGGAGCGGCGACGGGGCCGGTTCCCCGGACGGGCAGGCGGCGGACACCGCTGCCGCCGAGGACGGGGAAGCGGCGGTCGACCGGTCGCCGGCCAGGCGCCGGCGCCGGATCATCCTGCTCTTCTGCGTCGCCGTCCTTGCCTACCTGCTCGACCTGAGCAGCAAGATGCTCGTGGTGGCGAAGCTGGAGCACCAGGAGCCGATCGAGATCTTCGGCAGCTGGCTCAGGCTCGACGCGATCCGTAACGCGGGAGCGGCGTTCGGCCTGGGCGAGGCCTTCACGATCATCTTCACGATCATCGCGGCGACCGTCATCGTGGTGATCGCACGGCTGGCCCGCAAGCTCTACAGCCTGCCGTGGGCCATCGCGCTGGGTCTGCTGCTCGGCGGTGCGCTGGGCAACCTCACCGACCGCATCTTCCGCGCGCCGGGTGTCTTCGAGGGTGCGGTGGTCGACTTCATCGCCCCCGCCCACTTCGCCGTCTTCAACCTGGCCGACTCCGCGATCGTCTGCGGCGGCATCCTGATCGTGATCCTTTCCTTCAAGGGCCTGGACCCCGACGGCACCGTGCACAAGGACTAGGACGCGCAAGGCATACTCGACAGGTGAGTACGCATCCCGAGATCCGAACCCTGCCCGTACCCGATGGCCTGGAAGGCGAGCGTGTGGACGCCGCCATTTCCCGCATGTTCGGTTTCTCCCGTACCAAGGCCGCAGAGCTGGCCGCCGCCGGGAAGGTACAGGTGGACGGTTCGGTGGTCGGGAAGTCCGAGCGGGTGCGGGGCGGCGCCTGGCTGGAAGTCGAGATGCCGCAGGCACCCGCACCGGTCCAGATCGTCGCCGAGCCCGTCGAGGGCATGGAGATCGTCCACGACGACGACGACATCGTCGTGATCATGAAGCCGGTCGGTGTCGCCGCGCACCCGAGCCCCGGCTGGACCGGCACCACCGTCATCGGCGGCCTCGCCGCCGCCGGGTACCGGATCTCCACCTCGGGCGCCGCCGAGCGCCAGGGCATCGTGCACCGGCTCGACGTCGGCACCTCGGGGCTGATGGTCGTCGCCAAGTCCGAGCGGGCCTACACCCTGCTGAAGGCCCAGTTCCGGGACCGGATCGTCGACAAGAAGTACCACGCGCTGGTCCAGGGCCACCCTGACCCGATGAGCGGCACCATCGACGCCCCCATCGGCCGCCACCCCACCCACGACTACAAGTGGGCGGTCGTCGCCGAGGGCAAGCCGTCGGTGACGCACTACGACCTGATCGAGGCGTACCGCGCCGCCAGCCTCCTGGACATCAAGCTGGAGACCGGCCGCACGCATCAGATCCGCGTGCACATGTCCGCCCACCGCCACCCCTGTGTCGGCGACCTGACCTATGGCGCCGACCCGACGATGGCCAAGCGGCTGGGCCTGACCCGGCAGTGGCTGCATGCCGTACGGCTCGGCTTCGAGCACCCCTCCGACGGGCGGTGGGTGGAGTTCTCCAGCACCTACCCGGACGACCTCCAGCAGGCCCTCGACCGGATCGCGGCGGAGAGCGAATGACCGGCGCACCCCTCTCGTACACCACCCGCACCGTCACCGGTGAGCAGGACCGGGCCGCCTGCTTCCAGGTCCGCAAGGACGTCTTCGTCGGCGAGCAGAACGTGCCGGAGGAGATCGAGTACGACGCCTACGACGACGCCGCGGTGCATGTCATCGCCGTCGCGGCGGACGGCACCGCGCTCGGCACCGGACGGCTGCTGCACGGTCCCGGCACGGAGGCGAAGACCGGCGGCGACCTCACGGTCGGCTCGCTCGGCCGGCTCGCGGTGACCCGGCAGGCGCGCGGCCTCGGAGTCGGCGCGGCGCTGGTGCGGGCCATCGAGGACGCGGGCCGCGACCTCGGCCTGGCCGCCGTCGACCTGCACGCCCAGACGCACGCGCTCGGCTTCTACGAACGGCTCGGCTACGAGGTCTACGGGCCCGAGTTCCCCGACGCGGGCATCCCGCACCGGGCGATGCGCCGCGCCCTCAACGGCTAGGGCGTTCCGAAAGTAGCGCCGTCCGCCCGTGGGGCAGTCGGGGCTCTCACAACACGCCCCAAGGGCTGTCTGCGACGGGTCTGCCTCCCGGTCAGTCCGGTAGGCCCCACTTCGCCCACGCCCCGTTCGACGGCACGTCGCGCGGACCCGTCGGAGGAATGATCGGCCAGGAGAGGTGCCTGGAGGGGGTGTTGTCGGGATTGCGTGCCTTGCATGGCAGGCTGGAACCCCGTATCGGCCGATCACCGAGGCCGGTTCGCCGCGCTCGGAAGGCACCTCGTGGACCAAATGGCCCTGTTGCTCCTGCTGTTGCTCGGAGCGGTGGTCACTGTGCCACTGGGGGACAAGCTGGGGCTGCCCGCGCCGGTGCTGATGACGCTCGTGGGCGTCGGGATGGCCTTCCTCAGCTTCGTGCCGAATGTGGACATCCCGCCGGAGATCATTCTTCCCGCGCTGCTTCCGCCGCTGCTCTACGCCTCCGTGCAGCGCACCTCCTGGCGGCAGTTCGCCGCCAATAAACGACCGATCTTTCTGCTGGCCGTGGCGCTGGTCTTTCTGACGACGGCCGCCGTGGCCGCGGTCGCCAACGCGATCGTCCCCGGGCTGCCCATCGCCGCCGCCGTCGCACTCGGCGCGCTCGTCGCACCGCCGGACCCGGTCGCGGCGACCGCCGTCGCGGGTTCGGTCGGGCTGCCCCGCAGGCTCGTCTCCATCCTGGAGGGCGAGGGGCTGTTCAACGACGTGACCGCGATCGTGCTCTACCACGTGGCGATCGCGGCCGCGGTGAGCGGCACCTTCTCGCTCCCGGAGGCATTCGGACTGCTGATCCTGTCCGCCGTCGTCGCGGTGGCGGTGGGCGTCGCGCTCGGCTGGCTCACCATCAAACTCATGGGCCTGCTCGGCGATGCCACCCTCCAGGTCGGACTCACCCTGCTGGTGCCGTTCGTCAGCTATGTGCTCGCCGAGGAGCTGATGGGCTCGGGCGTCCTCGCCGTTCTCACCACCGCCCTCTTCCTCGCCGAGCACACCGCCGACGCCGACGACGTGCTCGGCCGGCTCACCGGCCGCACCTTCTGGGAGATCGTCGACACCCTCGTCACCGGCGTCGCCTTCGGACTGATCGGCCTCGAACTGCACAACGTCTTCGGCACGGCCGACGGGCGCGAACTGCAGATGGCCGGCTGGGCGCTGGCCGTCGTCGCGGTCGTCGTCGGTGTCCGGCTGCTCTACCTGCTGCCGGCGACCTGGCTGGCCAAGCGGCTGCACACCCGCCGCGACGTCAGCGAGGAGATCCCCACCGGCTGGCGGGAGACCGTCGTCATGTGGTGGGCCGGGATGCGGGGGGTGGCGTCGGTCGCACTGGCCCTCGCGATCCCCCTGAAGACGGACGACGGAAAGCCGTTCCCGGCCCGCGACGAGATCGTTTTCATCGCCTTCGCCGTGATCATGGTCACCCTGGTCTTCCAGGGCCTGACCCTGCCGTGGCTGGTGCGCAAGCTGCGGGTCAGGGCGGACACCGACGCCGAGGAGGCACTGGAGAAGGACCTCGCGATCCGGGCCGCCAGGGCCGCCAAGGAGCGGCTCAAGGAGATCCAGGAGGTCGAGGAGTTCCCCGAGGACGTCGTGGAGCGCCTCCAGCGGCTGGCCTACGACGTGGGGGCGCGGATCAGCCCCGACATGGTCGACGACGAGCGGCGCGAGGCGTACGCCAAGCGCACCGAGCGGTTCAAGGCGGTCAGCCGCATCCAGCGCGAGATGATGTCGGCCGCCCGCCACGCGGTGCTCGCCGCCCGCAGCGAGGCCGGCGCCGACCCCGAGATCGTGGACCGGGTGCTGCGGCAGCTGGACGTACGCAGTCTGCGCTGACCCGCTCCAGGGGGTTCTGCGGGGGCGCGGCCTGTCAGCCGCGCCCCATCCGCGGCGCCCTGGTCCGGCCCTCCGGCTTCCCGCGGGGGTGGGAGTAGACCGGCCGGTCGTCGGCGGGCGGCAGCGCCGCGGGCGCCGTCGCGATGCGCGGCAGCGCGTACGGGTGGTGATCACGCAGCCAGCCGATCAGCTGCTCCCGGACCGCGCAGCGCACCGTCCAGATGTCGTCCGCATCCTTCGCCGTGACCACCGCGCGCACCACGACCGTGGAGGGCGTCGTGTCCGTGACGGCCAGCGACCAGTTCCGGCCGTCCCACGCGGCGCACTCGCCCAGGATGTCCCGCAGCTGTTCGCGCATCGCGGCGACCGGCGCCGAGTGGTCCAGGTGGAAGAAGACCGAACCGGTCATCTGCGCCCCGCCGCGCGACCAGTTCTCGAAGGGCTGGCTGGTGAAGTAGGAGACCGGCATCGTGATCCGCCGCTCGTCCCACGTCCGTACCGCGAGGAAGGTCAGGGTGATCTCCTCGATCGTGCCCCACTCCTCGTCCACCACCACGGTGTCACCGATGCGCACCATGTCGCCGAAGGCGATCTGCAGGCCCGCGAAGAGGTTGCCGAGCGTGGACTGGGCGGCGACACCGGCGACGATGCCGAGCACGCCGGCCGAGGCCAGCATCGACGTGCCCACCGCCTGCATGGCCGGGAACGTCAGCAGCATCGCGGCGACGGCGACCGTCGTCACGATCGCGGTGACCACCCGCTGGATCAGCGTCACCTGCGTCCGTACCCGGCGCACCCGCGCCGGGTCCCGGGTGTTCGCCGCGTAGCGCGCGTACACCGAGTCCACCACCGCGATCGCGATCCGCACCACCAGCCAGGCCGAAGCGCCGATCATCACCAGCGTCAGCACCTGCCCGATGCCCGTGCGGTGGTCCCGGATCGGTTCGAGCCGGGTATGGGTGTAGCTGGCCCGCAGCAGCGCCGTGCACAGGATGACCTGGAACGGTATCCGGCAGCGCCGCAGCAGCCCCCACAACGGGGTCTCGTGATGCCGCAGGTCGGCCCGTCTGAGCAGCAGGTCGACCAGCCAGCCGACCAGCAGCGTGATCAGCGCCGAACCCCCGACGACGATCACCGGACGCAGTACGTTCTCCATCCTGTCGCTCTCCAAGCTCTCGACGGCAAATGGCACCATGGGCCTCATGAACATCATGCTTTTCCACTCGACGTACGGTCTGCGCCCCGCGGTGCACGCGGCCGCCGACCGGCTGCGTGCAGCCGGGCACGAGGTGCGCGTGCCCGATCTTTTCGCGGGGCACACCTTCGAAACCGTCGAGGAAGGACTGGCCTTCCAGCAGGAGACGGGCAAGGAGGAGCTGCTGAAGCGGGCCGTACTGGCCGCGGCACCCTACTCCGACTCCGGTCTGGTCTACGCGGGCTTCTCCCTCGGCGCGTCCGTCGCCCAGACGCTGGCGCTCGGGGACGCGAAGGCGCGCGGGCTGCTGCTCTTCCACGGCACCTCGGACATCGCCGAGAACGCCTCGGTGGACGAGCTGCCCGTACAGCTGCACGTCGCCGACCCGGACCCGTACGAGACGCACGACTGGCTGAGCTCCTGGTACCTCCAGATGCAGCGGACCGGCGCCGACGTCGAGGTCTACCGCTATCCCGGCGCCGGTCATGTGTTCACCGACGCGGAGCTGCCGGACTTCGACCGGGCGTCGGCCGAGCTGGCCTGGAAGGTGGCGGCCGGCTTCCTCGCCACGCTGTGACGAGCACGTGGTGACAGGCATGCCGTGACGCACGCCAAGGGCCCCGCGCGAGAACAGCGCGCGGGGCCCTTCGCAGCCGGTTTTCCGGGGGCAGGTCAGCCCTTCAGCGCCGCGGTGACCGCGGTGGTGAAGTCCGCCACCGTCATGGGCGCGTTCTTCTTGTCCGAGCCGGTCAGCGTCTTGCCGTCCATCTTGAGCGTCGGGGTGCCCCCGACGCCGCTCTTGTCGAAGGTCCCGGACATCTTCATCGCCCAGGTGTCGAACTTGCCGTCCTTGACGTTCTTCTGGAACGCGGCGTTGCCCTTCAGGGCCTTCACCGTGTCGGCGACCTTGATCAGGTACGAGTCGTCCTTGAACTTGTCCTCGGTCTCGGACGGGTGGTACTTCGCCGAGTAGAGCGCGTACTTGTAGTCGAGGAAGGCCTCGGGGCTCACATCGAGGGCGGCACCCAGCGCGCTCAGCGCGTTCTTCGAGCCCTCGCCGTTGTCGCTGTTGTCGATGAACGTGGCACCGACGTACTTGATCTTGTACTTGCCGGCGTCGATGTCCTTGTGGACCGTCTCGCCGACCGTCTGCTCGAACGTGGCGCAGATCGGGCAGCGGGAGTCCTCGTACAGCTCCAGGGTCTTCTTGGCCGTCGACTTGCCGACGACGACGGTCGTGCCGTCCTTGCCCGAGGTGTTCTTCGGCGCGGTGACGTTCTTCGCGTCGGCCACCTCGTCCCAGTGGTCCGGCTTGTTCAGCTGCATCACGCCGTAGCTGACGCCTGCGGCGATCACGAGGACGGCGACGATCGAGACGCCGACGACGACCTGCCGGCGGGTCTTGTCCTTCTTGGCCTGGCGCTCGCGCTCGGCGCGCAGCCGCTCGCGGGCGGCGGACTTGTTGGCCTGGCTGTTGCGCTTGCTCATGGTCGTTCTCCGTGGGGTGTGAGGTCGTACGTCAGGGGGACTCGTGTGCCGCTCAGGCGGTGGCGCAGGCCGAGCGCGGCGGTCCCCTCCGTCCCACGGAGTGCACGAGGAGGCGGGCGGGTGCGGGTGTGTGGGGGCCGCGGGAGGCCGGCCGGGCCGGGCGGCGTACGCGGTGACGGGCCGTGCCCGCCACGGCGACCGCGACCAGCAGCGGCCGGAACGCCAGCAGCGCGAAGGCGCCCAGCAGACCGGCGAGCGCCAGCTCACCCCGGTGCAGCCAGGCCGCGGCGAGCAGCCCGACCGTGACATGCGCGGCCAGCAGCAGCCACGGCACCATGGGGCCCGGGGAGGCCAGCAGACCGGCGGCGCGGTGCCCGCCGCCGGTCACCGAGGCCAGCGGGGTACCCATGTCGCCGAACCGGGCCGCCCCCGCGCCGAGGCCGCCCCCACCGCAGAACACATCGACGCCCACCGAACGCAGCGGACCGGCGATCGGGCCGCCCGCGGCGCCGTAACAGAGATGCTGTCCGGTGGTGAAGACGGTGTCGGCGGCCAGCTCCAGCGGCACCAGCAGCCCGGCGATCGCCCCGAAGCCGCGCTCCCGGCCGGCCAGCGCGTACGCCACGGCGAAGACCCCGCCGGCCAGCAGGGCGACGAGGCTCAGCGGCAACGGGACCCGGGAGAGCAGCACATGGGACGCAGCGGAGAGCGTCACGACGAGCGCCGTGAAGAGCGCCGCGCGTACGACTCTGAGCTGGGTCCCGGATATGTCCATCGTCGAGGAGTGTCGCATGTGAACCTGTAAGCGACTCCTAAAGCCTGTGCTCCCGGTGCCTACAGCCCCGGGATCCGGCCGTTGCGGAACAGGTCGACGAAGATCTGGTGGTCCGCTCGCGCCCGGGCACCGTAGCTGTGGGCGAAGTCCACCAGCAGCTCCCCGAAGCCCTCCTCGTCCGCGGCGATGGCCGCGTCGATCGCCCGCTCGGTGGAGAACGGCACCAGCGAGTGGCCGCTCTCGTCGTCCGCCGCGGAGTGCATCGTCGCCGTCGCCCGGCCGAGGTCGGCGACGACCGCCGCGATCTCGTCGGGCTCGTCGATGTCGGACCAGTCCAGATCCACCGCGTACGGCGACACCTCGGCGACCAGCTGACCGGAGCCGTCCAGCTCGGTCCAGCCCAGCCACGGGTCGGCGTGCGCCTGCAGGGCGCGCTGCGAGATCACCGTGCGGTGACCCTCGTGCTGGAAGTAGTCCCGTACGGCCGCGTCCGTGATGTGCCGGGAGACTGCGGGGGTCTGCGCCTGCTTGAGGTAGATCACCACATCGTTCTCCAGGGCGTCGCTGTTGCCCTCCAGAAGGATGTTGTACGAGGGCAGTCCTGCCGATCCGATGCCGATCCCGCGCCGGCCGACGACGTCCTTCACCCGGTAGGAGTCGGGGCGGGTCAGGCTCGACTCCGGCAGCGTCTCCAGATAGCCGTCGAACGCGGCCAGCACCTTGTAGCGCGTCGCCGCGTCCAGGTCGATCGCTCCGCCGCCGTCCGCGAAGCGGCGCTCGAAGTCACGGATCTCGGTCATCGAATCCAGCAGCGAGAACCGGGTCAGCGCGCGGGCGTCGCGCAGCGCCCCCAGGAGCGGGCCCTCGGCGGTGTCCAGCGTGAAGGGCGGCACCTCGTCGTTCTTGGCGCCCGTCGCCAGCGCGTGGATGCGCTCGCGGTAGGCCGCCGCGTAGATCCGGACGAGCTCGGTGATCTGCTCGTCGCCCAGCGCCTTCGCGTAACCGATCAGGGCGACGGAGGCGGCGAAGCGCTTGAGGTCCCAGGTGAAGGGGCCCACATAGGCCTCGTCGAAGTCGTTGACGTTGAAGACGAGCTGGCCGTTGGCATCCATGTACGTGCCGAAATTCTCCGCGTGCAGATCGCCGTGGATCCACACCCGGCCGGTGCGCTCGTCGAGATACGGGCCGCCGTTCCGCTCCCGCTCCAGGTCGCCGTAGAACAGGCACGCCGTGCCCCGGTAGAAGGCGAAGGCAGACCCCGCCATCTTGCGGAACTTGACCCTGAAGGCGGCGGGATCGGCGGCCAGCAGCTCACCGAAGGCGGTGTCGAAAACCTCAAGGATCTGCTCCCCGCGCTGCGCTGCGCCGGTCTGCGTTTCCGACATCTCTGGGTGCCTCCTGGTACCTGGCGTGCTTGACGACGTGCATGACAAATGAGACCGGTGTCCCCGCTCTTCCAACGCGCGACCGTATCCCGGAGTGCCCGCCGCTTGTCACCTCGGAGACGTAGACTTCCACGCTGTCCACCCAAGCCGACATCCCCAGTTTCCCCGGAGGCACAGCGCCGTGACCAAGCCGCCCTTCACGCACCTTCACGTCCACACCCAGTACTCGCTGCTGGACGGTGCCGCGCGGCTCAAGGACATGTTCGAGGCGGCGAACACGATGGGCATGTCGCACATCGCGATGACCGACCACGGCAACCTCCACGGCGCCTACGACTTCTTCCACTCGGCCCAGAAGGCGGGTGTGACGCCGATCATCGGGATCGAGGCCTATGTCGCTCCCGAGTCCCGCAAGCACAAGCGCAAGATCCAGTGGGGTCAGCCGCACCAGAAGCGGGACGATGTCTCGGGTTCCGGTGGTTACACCCACAAGACGATCTGGGCGTCCAACAGCACGGGACTGCACAACCTCTTCAAGCTCTCCTCGGACGCCTACGCCGAGGGCTGGCTGCAGAAGTGGCCGCGCATGGACAAGGAGACGATCTCCAAGTGGTCCGAGGGCCTGATCGCCTCCACCGGGTGCCCCTCGGGTGAGCTGCAGACCCGTCTGCGCCTCGGCCAGTTCGACGAGGCGGTCAAGGCGGCGGCCGAGTACCAGGACATCTTCGGCAAGGACCGCTATTTCCTGGAGCTGATGGACCACGGCATCGACATCGAGCGCCGGGTCCGCGACGACCTGCTGCGGGTCGGCAAGAAGCTCGGCATCCCGCCGCTCGTGACGAACGACTCGCACTACACCTACGCGAACGAGGCGACGGCGCACGACGCGCTGCTCTGCATCCAGACCGGCAAGAACCTCTCCGACCCGGACCGCTTCCGCTTCGACGGCACCGGCTACTACCTGAAGACGACGGACGAGATGTACGCCGTCGACTCCTCGGAGGCCTGGCAGGAGGGCTGCGCCAACACCCTGCTGGTCGCGGAGCAGATCAACACCGACGGCATGTTCGAGAAGCGCGACCTGATGCCGAAGTTCGACATCCCGGAGGGCTTCACCGAGGTCACCTGGTTCCAGGAAGAGGTCCGGGTCGGCATGGGCCGCCGCTACCCCGGAGGCGTCCCCGAGGACCGGCAGAAGCAGGCCGAGTACGAGATGGACATCATCATCCAGATGGGGTTCCCGGGGTACTTCCTCGTCGTCGCCGACTTCATCATGTGGGCCAAGAACAACGGCATCGCGGTCGGCCCCGGCCGTGGCTCCGCCGCCGGTTCGATCGTCGCGTACGCCATGGGCATCACCGACCTCGACCCGATCACCCACGGGCTGATCTTCGAGCGCTTCCTCAACCCCGAGCGCGTCTCCATGCCCGACGTCGACATCGACTTCGACGAGCGCAGGCGCGTCGAGGTGATCCGGTACGTCACCGAGAAGTACGGCGCCGACAAGGTCGCCATGATCGGCACCTACGGCAAGATCAAGGCCAAGAACGCCATCAAGGACTCCGCGCGCGTCCTCGGCTACCCGTACGCGATGGGCGACCGCCTCACCAAGGCGATGCCCGCCGACGTCCTCGGCAAGGGCATCGACCTCAGCGGCATCACCGACCCCAAGCACCCGCGCTACAGCGAGGCGGGCGAGATCCGGGGGATGTACGAGAACGAGCCGGACGTCCAGAAGGTCATCGACACCGCGAAGGGCGTCGAGGGCCTCGTCCGGCAGATGGGTGTGCACGCCGCAGGCGTGATCATGTCCAGCGAGCCCATCGTCGACCACGCCCCGCTCTGGACGCGGCACACCGACGGCGTCACCATCACGCAGTGGGACTACCCGCAGTGCGAGTCGCTCGGCCTGCTGAAGATGGACTTCCTGGGTCTGCGCAACCTGACGATCATGGACGACGCCATCAAGATGGTGAAGGCCAACAAGGGCATCGACCTGGAGATGCTCGCCCTGCCGCTGGACGACCCCAAGACGTACGAGCTGCTCTGCCGGGGCGACACGCTCGGGGTGTTCCAGTTCGACGGCGGCCCCATGCGCTCGCTGCTGCGCCAGATGCAGCCCGACAACTTCGAGGACATCTCCGCCGTCTCGGCCCTGTACCGGCCGGGCCCGATGGGGATGAACTCGCACACGAACTACGCCGAGCGCAAGAACGCCCGGCAGGAGATCACTCCGATCCACCCGGAGCTGGAGGAGCCCCTCAAGGAGGTCCTCGGGCTCACCTACGGCCTGATCGTCTATCAGGAGCAGGTGCAGAAGGCCGCCCAGATCGTCGCCGGGTACTCGCTCGGCGAGGCCGACATCCTGCGCCGCGTGATGGGCAAGAAGAAGGCCGACGAACTGGCGAAGAACTTCGTCCTCTTCGAGGCGGGCGCCAAGAAGAACAACTTCTCCGACGCCGCGATCAAGGCGCTGTGGGACGTCCTGGTGCCCTTCGCCGGATACGCGTTCAACAAGGCGCACTCCTCCGCGTACGGTCTCGTCACCTACTGGACCGCCTACCTCAAGGCGAACTACCCCGCCGAGTACATGGCGGCCCTGCTGACCTCGGTCAAGGACGACAAGGACAAGTCGGCGGTCTACCTCAACGAGTGCCGCCGCATGGGCATCAAGGTGCTCCCGCCGAACGTCAACGAGTCCGAGTCGAACTTCGCCGCGCAGGGTGACGACGTCATCCTCTTCGGCCTGACGGCCGTCCGTAACGTCGGTCAGAACGTCGTCGACTCGATCATCCGGTGCCGCAAGTCGAAGGGGAAGTACAGCAGCTTCCCCGACTTCCTCGACAAGGTCGAGGCGGTCGTCTGCAACAAGCGGACCGTGGAGTCGCTCATCAAGGCCGGCGCCTTCGACGAGATGGGCCACACCCGCAAGGGGCTCGTCGCCCACCACGAACCCATGATCGACAACGTGGTGCAGGTCAAGCGCAAGGAGGCCGAGGGGCAGTTCGACCTCTTCGGCGGCGGTGAGGAGGACAGCGACGAGCCGGGCTTCGGGCTCGACGTGGAGTTCTCCGACATCGAGTGGGAGAAGTCCTATCTGCTGGCCCAGGAGCGGGAGATGCTCGGGCTGTACGTCTCCGACCACCCGCTCTTCGGTATCGAGCACGTGCTGAGCGACAAGTCCGACGCCGCGATCTCCCAGCTCACCGGAGGCGAGCACAGCGACGGGGCGATCGTCACCATCGGCGGCATCATCTCCGGCCTCCAGCGCAAGATGACCAAGCAGGGCAACGCCTGGGCCATCGCCACCGTCGAGGACCTGGCCGGCTCCATCGAGTGCATGTTCTTCCCCGCCACCTACCAGCTGGTCTCCACCCAGCTCGTCGAGGACACCGTCGTCTTCGTCAAGGGACGCCTCGACAAGCGCGAGGACGTGCCCCGGCTCGTCGCCATGGAGATGCAGGTGCCCGACATCTCGAACGCGGGCACCAACGCCCCCGTGGTGCTGACCATCCCCACGGTCAAGATCACCCCGCCCATGGTCAGCCGGCTCGGCGAGGTGCTCAACAGCCACCGCGGCGACACGGAGGTGCGGATCAGGCTCCAGGGCCCCCGCAAGACCACGGTGCTCCGCCTCGACCGGCACCGGGTGAAGGCCGATCCGGCGCTCTTCGGTGACCTGAAGGTCCTGCTCGGCCCGTCCTGCCTGGCCGGCTGAGAACCGGGACCGGCCCGCACGCACGAGAGGGGCGCCCCGCGAAAGCGGGAGCGCCCCTCTCGGTCATCGGCCTGCGGCCGTACCGGAGGTGTCCGGTCAGTTGTGGCCGAAGCGCCGCTGGTGCTTACGCGCAACATCGGACGGGCTGCCCTGGGACTGCGCCTGGGGCTGGTTCTGCGACTCGAAGGCCGTCGACTGTGCCTCCTGCGCACCGCGCTCCGACTCGGAAGCGCGGTCCTGCTGGCTGCCCTGCTTGCGGTTCTTGTTCTTGGCCATGGTCTTCCTCCTATGGGGACTCTCGGGGCCAGGACCGCTGTCAGATTCACATAATCGGATAAACGCCGCATGTTGGATCATTACAGTGCGTAGTGAGGGGGTATGATGCGCCGTTTTGCCGATCCGCCACGCCGATGATCGAGTTCCGGCCGTTAACCCACGCGTGGTCGGGCAGACTCGAAGGAAACTCTGAGTGAGCGGGCCCGCCCCTTCTTTCCGGTGGACGGACCCGTTGGACCCGTTCCCGAATTCCTGGAAGAGGGTGGAACGCGTGGACCGTTGCGTCGTCCTGGTGGACGCCGGCTACTTGCTGGGTGCAGCCGCGAGTCTGCTGGCCGGAGAGCCCGCCCGTTCCCGCATCACCGTTGACCACGCCGCCCTGATCCAGGGGCTGAGGGAGCGGGCGGAGGCCGATACGGAACAGCCGCTGCTGCGGATCTACTGGTTCGACGGCGCCCCCGATCGCGTACCACAGCCCGAGCACCGCAGACTGCGCGTCATGCCGCGGGTGACGGTGCGCCTCGGGGCACTCACCCGCAGTGACGGACGGTGGGCGCAGAAGGGCGTCGACGCGGCGATGCACGCCGAGCTCACCGAGCTCGCGAGGAACCGCGCCTGCTCCGACGTGGTCCTGGTGACGGGTGACGGCGATCTGCTGCCCGGCCTGATGTCCGCCAAGGAACACGGCGTCGCCGTCCACCTCTGGGCGGTCCAGGCCGCCGACGGGGACTACAACCAGTCCGAGGACCTCGTCGCCGAGGCCGACGAACGGCGGGTGCTGGACCGGGCCTGGATCACCCGCGCGGTGCGGGCCAAGGAGACCGGCGGCCCGTGCGCGCCGCCGCCCGCCGCACGGAATTCCGAGATCGCCGCGATCCTCTCCGCGCCGCTGCCGGAGGCGGCCCTCGCGGCCTCGGTCGAGCGGGGCTCCCAGGCCCAGGCCGAGGCCGTCCGCGACGGGGCGTCCGCACCGCCCGACGAGAGCGCCGCCCACCCCCCGAACAGCCACACCGGCCGGGGGGTGCCCACCCCGAAGGACCTCGCGGGCACCCTGCGCGGACCGGGCACCCAGCCCGCCCAGCACCCCACCCAGCCGGCGCCCGCCAACGCCACCCTGCGCTGGTCGTCGGACCGTGGCTGGGTGGAGCGCGGCGGCCCCCTCGGTGAGCCCCCGGAGACCGCGTCCCTGCCGACCCTGGCCCAGCTCACCAGTGCCGAGCAGCGCTGGGCGGACCGCGAGGAGGACATCACCACCGTCGGCGGTGACCCTTTCGAGGTGGGGCAGGTCTTCGCGCGGCGCTGGATGGAACGCCTGCCGGAGACGGTCCACCTGCAGAAACTGTCCACCATGTACCCCCGTATCCCGCACCGCATCGACGGTGAGCTGCTCCGGTACGCCGCCCGGTTCGGACTGCTCGCCCACAAGGACGACCAGATCGACGAGCACGACCGATATGCGATCCGGGCGGGGTTCTGGCGCGAGATCGATGTGCGGGCCGCCGCCGAGCACACCCCGCCGACGGCCGAGAAGCACGCTCCGCCGGTGGGGCAGACGGAGAAACCGGGTCCGGCCGCGGACTGAGTCCGCTCGGGGTGCCGGGGCGCTCAACCCGGGCGGCGTTTGCTGCGTTGATGTCCGATCGGTGCGGCCCCGGGCGTAATGGGGGCGCGCGGACCCCGTACTCTCGTACCTCGTGAGTACGGGCACAGCACAGGCGCAGACGGCGGACGGCACCGTGTGCTCGGTGCGTGACCTGGTCAAGACCTACCCCGCGGCCCGGGGCCGGCGCGGCACGCCCGCCACCCCCGAGGTGCGCGCCACCGACGGCATCAGCCTGGACATCCGGCGCGGCGAGATCTTCGGGCTGCTCGGACCCAACGGCGCCGGCAAATCCACCCTCGTACGGCAGCTCACCGGGCTGATGCGGCCCGACTCCGGCAGCGTCGACATGCTCGGCCACGACCTGGTGCGTCACCCCGATCGGGCCTCCCGGCTGCTCGGCTACCTCGGCCAGGAATCGACCGCACTCGACGAACTGACGGTGGGGCTCGCCGCCGAGACCACCGGACGGCTGCGCGGACTGACGGTTCGCGAGGCCCGCGCCGAGCGTGACGCCGTGCTCGGCGAACTCGGCCTCGGCGAGCTCGCCGGCCGGCCCCTGAAGAAGCTCTCCGGCGGGCAGCGGCGGCTCGCCTGTGTCGCGGCCGCGCTGGTCGGGGAGCGCCCGGTGCTCATCCTCGACGAGCCGACGACCGGCATGGACCCCGTCGCCAGGCGCGCGGTCTGGGCCGCCGTCGACCAGCGGCGGGCCGAGCGCGGGGCGACGGTGCTGCTGGTCACTCACAACGTCATCGAGGCCGAGACCGTCCTCGACCGGGTCGCCGTCATCGACCGCGGCAAGGTCATCGCGTGCGACACCCCGGCCGGGCTCAAGGACCAGGTCGCGGGCGAGGTCAGGGTGGAGCTCGTCTGGCGCGAGCGGGCACCGCTGGACGTGCCCGAGGTCGCGGCGCTGCGGGCGGCCGCGCAGGAGTCCGGGCGTCGCTGGGTGCTGCGGCTCGGGCCGGACGAGGCGCGTGCGGCGGTCGCCGCGGTGACCGGTGGCGCGGCCTTCGCGGCGCTCGACGACTTCACCCTGGCGACGCCGAGCCTGGAGGATGTCTATCTGGCGCTCGGCGGGGGCGCGACCAAGGGGCTGGTGAAGTCATGAGCGCGATGCGCGCGACGACTGGCGCGGCCGAGACGGACCGGTGCGGGCGTGCGGCCGGGCAGGGACCGAACAGGAGCAGCGCCAGGTGACGAGCATCGTTCCCGCGGAGGCGGTGTCCGGGCAGACCGGACAGTCAGCACACCCCGGGCAGTCCGGCCGGCACGGCCGGGACGGTTCCGTCGACGGCCTGAGCGCCGAAGGGCGGAGCACGCTCGCCGCTCCGCTCGCACCGAGGGCCCGGCTGTTCCCCTCGCTCGCGGCCGTCTACCGGGCCCAGCTCTCCCGGGCCCGGGTCGCCCGCATCCCGCTGCTCTTCGTGGCGACCTTCCAGTCCGTCGGGATCATGGTCCTGATGCGCGGAGTCGTGGACGGCGGTTCCGAGGCGCGCGCCGTCGTCGCCGGGTCCACCGTCCTGATCGTCGCCTTCGTCGCGCTCAACCTGCTGGCCCAGTACTTCGGGCAGCTACGGGCCGGCGGCGGGCTCGACCACTACGCGACGCTGCCGGTGCCGCCCGCCGCGGTGGTACTCGGAGCTGCCGGGGCGTACGCCTCCTTCACCGTGCCCGGCACGGTCGTCACGGCCGTGGCGGGGAGCGTGCTCTTCGGGCTGCCGCTGACCCACCTGTGGGTGCTCGTCGCCGTCATCCCGCTCTCCGGTGCGGCGCTCGCCGGCCTCGGCGCCGCGCTCGGGCTGCTCGCGCCCCGGCAGGAGCTGGCCACGCTGCTGGGCCAGCTGGGCATGTCCGCGGCGCTGCTGCTGGGTGTGCTCCCGGCGGACCGGCTGCCCGCGCCGATCGGCTGGGCGCGCGACCTGCTGCCCTCCACCTACGGAGTCGAGGCGCTCGCCCGTTCCTTCGACGCCCACCCCGACTGGGCGGTCGTCGCCCTCGACCTGGCCGTCTGCGCCGTCGTGGGCGTGCTCTCGCTGGCCGTGGCGACCTGGGCGTACCGCAGGGCAGCGGTCCGGTGAGGCGCGGCACAGGGACGCCTGGCACGATGGCACGGTGACAGCACCTCTGACGCCGCCGCACCAGCCCTCGCCCCACGACCCGTGGCAGAAGCCGCAGAAGGGGGGCGGCCCCGCCGGCTCCCATCTCTGGCCCCTGCCGGAGGCGCCGGGGGCGAAGGATCTCCGTACGGACCTGCGCCGGGCCGGGATCGTCTGCGCGGCCGTGACGGTCGCCGGGGTCGGGCTCGGGCTGCTGTGGCTGTGGCTGGCTCCCCGGGTGCCGCTGATCTCCGACAGCACGGCCGTCTTCCTGAGCGACAGCGAGGGCGAGGAGGCGATCGGGGCCGACGGAACGTTCGCGCTGCTCGCGCTGGCGTTCGGCGCGGTCTCCGCGGTGCTGGCCTTCCTCTTCCACCGACGGGGCGGGGTCCCGGTCGTCGTGGGTCTCGCGCTGGGCGGAGTGCTCGGCTCGCTGCTCGCGTGGCAGCTGGGGACGCGGCTGGGGCCGACCGACGACGTGGTCGCCCACGCACGCGCGGTCGGCAAGGGCGTGATCTTCGACGCGCCGCTCGAACTGCGTGCGAAGGGGGCGTTGCTGGCGTGGTCGCTGGCGGCGATGGCCGTGCACCTGGGGTTGACGGCGATGTTCGGACCGCGGGATCCGGAACCGGAGTGGGGGGTCTACCACGGGCCGGAGGGCGCGCCGGTGTACGGGGACGCGCCGTCGCCGGGGACCGGGCCGTCGGGCGGGCCCGCCGCCGGTCCCTCGCCCGAGCCGCCTGCGCCGCCTTCGGGGTCGTAACGGGGCCGGTGGGCCGCTGCGCGGGGCTTGCCCCCTCCCCGCCCCTTCCCGAAACCGGGGCTCTGCCCCGGACCCCGGTCCTCAAGCGG
>NZ_JBHVWF010000133.1:0-21830 GCF_042882365.1 Streptomyces sp. NPDC058221
CCCCTCGGTGGCGGCTCCTCACCCGCGCGGATGCCAGTCGCCGAACCAGTCGGCCGGGGTGTGCAGGCGCGCCTCGGACGCGGTCAGCCGGGGGCGGTTGGCGGGTACCGTGACGCGCGCGCCCGGTCCCGTGTTGCGGTACTCGGCGAAACGCTGCTCCTGCCAGGGGAAGCCCGCGGCCATGGTTCCGTACGGCTCGTCCGTGTCGATCCCCGCGCCGAGCCGGCACTCGCGCACGGTCAGCATGGGGTGTGCGGTGAGGTCGGACGAGGGCACCCAGGGGCGGGCCAGCTTGAAGTACCCGTCCGGCGCGGCACTGGTGACGCGGGAGCGCTGCACCAGGTAGCCGTGCGGGTTGGCGCCGGCGGTGCTGGGCGCGAAGACGAAACCGTAGGGCGGGGCCGCCAGGTCGGTGCGGGTCAGGGTGCGGAAGTGACAGCGGTCCAGGACGGCGGTGGCGCGGCCGAAGACGAAGTCGACGTCTCCTTCGACGTAGCAGTCCCGGTAGTACTGGCGCGCGAAGTCGGTGAGGGCGGCGGAGTCGGCGTACAGGGTGTCCTGGTGTCCCAGGAAGCGGCAGCCGTAGAACGCCGAACGGTCGCCCTGCACCTTGATGGCGACGGCCTGGGTACCGGTCCAGCCGGGGTGGTCGGCGCGCAGCCAGTCGTTGGCGAAGGTCAGCCCGTGTGCGGTGAGTCCGGCGGGCCGGGCGGTGACGGTGGCGGATCCGCTGGTGCCGTACGTACCCGAACCGTCCGGCAGCGGCGTCCCGTTGGCGTTGGCGTACACGATGACGGTGTCGTGCGGGGCGTCGCTCGCCCCGATGAGGGTGAGGCCCGTCCGGTCGGCCGGGATGTCGACCGTCTCGCGGTAGGTGCCCGGGGCGATCACCAGGGTCCGGCCGCTGCCGGCCGCCGCGTCCACGGCGGCCTGCACGCCGGTGTGGTCGCCCCGGCCGTGGGCGTCGACGTACAGCGTCGCGGGGTCGAGGCGGCGGGACGGTGAGCCGTAACGTCCGAAGGGGCGGGGTGCGCCGGGCCGGCCGTGGGCGTGCGCGGCGGGGGCCGCTGTGAGAGCGAGGGCGGCGCTGCCGCCCGCGAGCAGGGCCAGGGCACTGCGTCTGCTGGGCATGGGCGGTACTTCCTTACTTCCTTGGGCGGCGGGCACGACGGGGGCCCCGCCGGTGCCGAAGGGGCACCGGCGGGGAGGGTGTCCGGTGAGGGGCGGTCAGTGGTCAGGCGCCGGGGATCCGGCCCACGCCCGCCTTGAGGTCCACGAGCAGCGGGACGAGCAGCGGGTGGACGACCCCGGTGCGCAGGGCCGGTGTCCAGCCGGCGCCCTCGGTGAGCTGCTCCTCGGGGACGCCCGCGTTGTGGACGGCTACGAGGTCGGTCCGGCGGCCGTTGACGTAGTTGTCCGCGGCGGTCAGCGAGGACTCGGACCACTTCTTGAGGATCTTCGCCTGGTCGAACTCGCCGGCCAGGGTGAACGCGTTGTGCTCGGCGACGAGACGGGACTCCGCGCCGATGCCGTACGAGTAGCCGTAGACGCTGCCCCTGGTGGCGACGAAGTGGTTGTTGTAGGAGTCGACCTGTCCGAAGCGGACCCGGGGGGCGCGCTCGTTCAGGTCCTTGAAGAGGTTGTGGTGCAGCGTGACCCGGAGCTTGCCCCGGTCGGTGTCGCCGGCGCCGTCGCTGTTGCCGATGAGCATGGTCTTGTCGTGGTCCTTGAGGACGTTCCAGGAGGCGGTGACCAGGTCGGCTCCCTTGACGATGTCGAAGAGCCCGTCGTGCTGCTGGTACAGCTCGTCGAAGTAGCGGGGCTGGTCCGCGTCGGGGTGGTCCCCGTCGCTGAAGGTGTTGTGGTCGACCCAGACGTGGTCGGAGCCGTAGACGACGAGGTTGTCGTACTCGGAGTTCCAGTGCCCGGTGTCACCGTCGGTGGGGTCCCACTGGGGGAAGCAGTCGTAGGTGTCCTCGAACGCGATGTTGCGGACGATGACGTTGGAGACGTCCTGGATCTGGAGACTGGCGCCGACGACCGTGGCGTCCCTGCCGACTCCGATCAGTGTGGTGTTGGAGGGGACGTAGACGTTCACGGCCGCCTTCTGCAGCTTGGCGGAGGCGAGCCGGGCATCCTCCATGGGGCCGGACGGGACCTCCTCGCGGCCCCAGGTGGCCGGGTCGTAGGCGGCGAGGTACTTGTCCAGGGTGTAGCCGTCGCTCTCGTACTCCTCACAGCCGATCGGGGTGCCGTCGGCGTCGGAGTTCCCGTGGACGGTGCCGTCGATTCTGATGATCTTCGGTGCGTCTCCCGCGTCCTCGAAGGCGGCGACGAGTTCGGCCCGGTTGCTCACGGTGTAGATGTGATCCGGGGTCGCGGCGGCGCCGCCGGTGGTGGAGCCCTCGGCGGCGGCCCAGCCGTCGCCCTTGGGGAGGACGGCACGCTCGATGCCGTTGTTGTGGCGGGGAGCGGGGTGGTGCCCGGTGGCCTGGGCGGGCACGGAGACGGCGAGGGCCAGTGACGCGCAGCCCATCACGAGAACAATGGCGCGAGCATGACACATGCGTGCGGGCATGGCGGATCCTTCGGGAGTGGGTCGGTGGGTGACGGAGTCGTGCTGTGGGGCTGTGGGACACGCCCCAGGGGAAGCGCGGCAGCGGTGCGTCTGCGGGCGGGTGACACGGTGGAGCTGTCTCTCGTGGGACGTACGGATACGTGCGAGACGTAGCTGCGGTACGGGGTTACGGGAGGGGAGGAGCCGGCGGCGGGAGATGACCCGCACCGCCGCCGGGGCCCCCGGTCACCGGGGTGTCGGCCTGCCGGCGGGCGGCTCAGCCGTTGCCGATCTCCTTCCACTCCTTCTGGGCCTTGTTCAGCTCGTCGGCGATCTTGTCCAGGAAGGCCTTGGCCGTGACCTTGCCGAGCAGCAGCTTCTGGAACTCCGGCTCGTTGTCCGCCTTGCTGATGTTGTTCCAGTCGGGCAGGTAGTACGGCAGCTGCACGATCTTGGTCGAGCCGTCGGTGAGGGCCTTCGCGGCGAGCTCGGTCGGCTCGGTCGCACTGATCCACGGGTCCTTGGCGGCCTCGGTGTTGGCCGGGATGGCGCCCGCGGACTCGTTCCACTTGCTGTTCGACTTGTGCGAGGCGGCGAACTCGATGAACTTCCAGGCGGCCGTCTTGTTCTTGCTCGACCGGAACAGGCCGAGACCGTCGACCGGGTTGGACACCTGCACCCGGGTGCCGCCGTCCCCGATCGGGTTGGGGATACCGGCGAACTTCTCCTTGCCCAGCGCCTTCAGGTGGTCCTGGTAGGAGCCCAGGTTGTGGCTGAGCATCCCGATGGTGCCGGTGTCCCACTGGGCGACCATCTTGGTGAAGTCGTTGTTGACGTCGGCGGCGGGCGTCGACTTCTTGTAGAGCGCGGCGTACTTCTCCAGCGCCGCGACGTTCTTCGGGTCGTTGAGGGTGGTCTTGTCGCCCTTCCAGAACTCCGTGATGCCGGACTGGCCGTACACCGCGTCGAAGGCCTGGGCGATGGAGCCGGCGCCGCCGCGGATGGTGTAGCCGAACTTGTTGTTCTTGCTGTCGGTGAGCTTGTCGGCCGCCTTGTAGAAGTCGGCCCAGGTGGTGGGTGCTTCGAGGCCCGCGGCCTTGAACAGGTCGGTGCGGTACCAGGTCGCACCGTTGTTCGCGGAGGTCGGCACCGAGTACATGTCGTCGCCCCGGCCGCCCGCGTCCTTGACGCTCTCGACCATGCCCTCGACGAGCTTGCCCTTCAGCGAGGAGTCCTTGATCCGGTCGGTGAGCGGGTCGAGTGCCTCCTGCGAGACCATGTTGGCCAGGTAGGCGGTGCCCACACCACCCACGTCGGGCAGCCCGCCGCCCGCGATGGCCGTGTCGTACTTGGACTGCACGTCGGCGATCGGGATCGGCACGTACTTGACCTTGATGTCCGGGTTCTCCTTCTCGAAATCCTTGATGATCTCGGTCCAGACGGCGGTGCGCGGACCGCCGTTGTTGTCCCAGAAGGTGATGCTGCCCTTGCCACTGCCCTCGGTTCCGCTGTCGCTGCCGTCGTCACCGCAGGCGGTGGCGGTCAGCGCGAGCACCGCCGCGACGGACACCGCTGCCGCGGCACGCCCCCGCTGCGTCTTCGAGATCTTCATGGTCGGCTCTTCTCTGTCGGTTGTCCGTGTGACGGTTCGTTGCGTGGGGGGCTTCGTACGGTCAGGCGGTGGTGCGGAATCCGGTGAAGCAGGCCGTCCCGGCCGGCCCCGTCCCGGTGGGTGCGGTGGCGAACAGCCCCAGCAGGGCGCCGACCCAGCGCCACGGTGTCGCGGCGAAGACCTGGCCCGATGGCCGGAAGCCTGCCCCGTCCCCGGTGTCGGCGAAGAAGCGGCAGCGGGCTCCCGGTGCTGTCTCGATCCGCAGCCGGGCCCGTCCCTCGGGAGCCGCCCTGCTGTGCTCGGCGTCCCGTTCGTGTTCGGCGACCGCCTCCGCGTAGCGGTGCACGAGCCGGACGTCCCCGTCCCCGGCCCGCTCCAGGCCGATCCAGCTGAACGCGTCCCCGAGCACGGCGAGACCCGCGTTGGCACCCGGCACCTCGCTGCCCAGGGCGACCTCGACCTCGGCGGTGAACGTCTCGGCGGGCAGCCGCTGGACCAGCACATGGGGCAGAGCCCGCAGATCGTGTGCGTACGCGGTCCGCACGCAGCTGAGCCGCAGCCCGTCACCGCCGTGCTCGACGGTCCAGCCGGGGCGGGGGTTGGCGGTCCACTGCCACTGCCTGCCGTACCGGCCGCCGGGGAAGCTGTCGCTGCTGGCCGGTGCCTCGGGCCGCTGACGCGGCGCAGCCGGCTTCGGGTGTACGGGGACGGGTTCGCCCGCGTCGCCGATGACCGGCCAGCCGCCGTCCTCGGCGTCCCAGCGCATCGGCTGGAGGTGGACCACCCGCCCGTACGCGCCGCGCTCCTGGAAGTGCAGGAACCAGTCCTCGCCCGCAGCGGTGCGGACCCAGCCGCCCTGGTGCGGACCGTTGACCCCGGTAGCGCCCTGGGCGAGGACGACACGCTCCTCGTACGGTCCGAAGAAGCCACGCGAGCGGAACGCGCCCTGCCAGCCCGTCGCCACCCCGCCGGCCGGGGCGAGGATCCAGAACTCGGCTTCGTGCCGGTAGAGCTTGGGGCCCTCCAGGGTGAACCAGCCGGGGATCGTGTCGGCGTCGATGAGGGTCCTGCCCTCGTCGAGCAGCTCCCGGCCGTCCGGGCTCATCCGGTGGCCGGTGAGCCGGTTCTTGATGCCGGAACGGGATTTGGCCCAGGCGTGCACGAGGTACGCCTCGCCGGTCTCCTCGTCCCACAGCGGACAGGCGTCGATCAGTCCCTTGCCCGCCTTCACCAGATGAGGCGCGCTCCACGGGCCGCGGATGTCCTCGGCGCTGATCTGCTGGATGCCGTGATCGGGGTCGCCCCAGAAGATCCAGAACCGTCCGGCGTGGTGCCGCAGCGACGGCGCCCACACCCCGCAGTCGTGGCGCGGCACGGCGAAGTCGGCGGCGGGTTCGAGGCGGTCCAGGGCATGGCCGATGAGGGACCAGTTCACCAGGTCGCGCGAGTGCAGCAACGGCAGTCCGGGGACCCGGCCGAAGCTGGAGGCGGTGAGGTAGAAGTCGTCGCCGACGCGCACCACGTCGGGGTCGGACCAGTCGGCGTTCAGCACCGGGTTGCGGTACGTGCCGTCGCCCAGGTCCGCGGTCCAGGGGCGGCTGTCCCGGGCGGTGCTCACGCGGTCACCGCCCGGCGGACGTAGGCGGCGGCCGTCGCCCGGTCGAGGCGGCCGTCGGCGATGACGGTGACGACCCGGCGTACGACGGTGGCGCCGGCGGGGACGGGCAGCCGGTGGGCGGCGGCGAGGGAGGAGCCGACGCCCGGGTACTCGGTGGTCCGCACGAACCAGGGGTCCTGCCGGGTCTCCTCGGTCGCCCCCGCGAACACCAGGGTCCAGCCGTCGCCGCTCATCGCGACCCAGTCGGCGGCGCGTCCGTGCACCGCCTCCTCGCCGTCCCCGAGGCCGCTGAACACGGCGGGTGCCGAGGGCTCCTTGGGCGCGCGCCAGAAGAAGCCGCCGTATCCGGCGCCCGGTCTGCCGTTGGTGGCGGGGCTGCCGATCGAGAGGTCCGATGTGCCGCGGTTGGTGAGCGAGAAGGAGAAGTCCAGCGCCCACGCGGTGTCGGAGAGTTCGGCGGTGGCGACCGTGCGGTGCTCCCGCAGGAGCTCGGTGTCGTCGGCCTCCCAGCTGAGCTCCTCGACGAAGCCGTCCGGGTCGCGGAGCTTCCAGCCGAGATGGCGCTGGACCCCGTGGTTGTCGAGCGCGGTGGGGCCCTGGTCGCGGACGAAGGTGCGACCGCCCCAGAAGTTGTGCCCCGCCACGTCCGGAACGGCGACGGAGGTGCCCAGGTGGTGCAGGTGGTCGGCCGGGTGCTCCTCGGTGACCGGAGTGCCGCCGAGGGTGGTCACCGGGTGCAGGTAGGGGCGGCCGTCGGGGGCGGGGAGGTAGGTGTAGCGGCCGACCGGGCGGCCGGCGCAGCTCAGGAGAGCGGTGGTCGTCACGATGAACTCACCTCTGTGGGGAGCGCCCAGGGGACGCCGAGTTCGGAGAAGAGCGTGAGGGTGTCGGCGCCCGCCGCTACGGCCGCGTCGATGCCGCGCACGACCCGGCGGGTTCCGCCGCCGGTGAGGGCGGTGCGCCAGGCGTCGGAGGGCAGGGCGAGCGGCTCGGGGGCGGTCCGTACGGCTTCGACGACCCGCATGAACGCGCCGGTGCGGTGCGGCGGTACCAGCAGCGCGGTGCCGTGCGTCAGGTGGTCGACGAGGTTCTCCAGGAGGTCGGTCCGGTCGTGCACCGTCTCCTCGGGGCCGTGTCCCGCGCGCTGGACGAGGACCCGGTCCTGCTTGTACCAGAAGGTGATCCGGCCGCGGTCGCCGTGGACGATCACATAGGGTTCGCCGGCCTGTTCGGCGCAGAGGGTGACGGCGACGGTGACCGGCAGTCCGGACGTGGTGGTGAGGCGTGCGCAGGAGGTGTCGTCGGCCTCGATGTCGTGGGCGCGGAAGAGCTCGGTCTCGACTGAGGCGATGTCCTGCGCCGTGCCGCTGTCGGCGAGTTCCAGGGCGGTGGCGACGGCGTGGGCGAGCGGGTTGGTCAGCACCCCGTCGACCACGTCGGTGCCGCCGATCCTTCGCCGTCCGGCCCAGGGCGCCCGCCGGTAGTAGGCGTCGTCGCGGACCCAGGCACCCGCGGCCCCGTAGCCGCGGACCGTGCCGATGGCGCCGTCGCGGACGAGTTCACGGATGGCGGGCACGGCGTGCGAGCCGAAGGACTGGAAGCCCACCTGGCAGGCGACGGAGGCGTTCCGTACCCCGGCCAGAATCCGTTCGAAGTCGGCGAGGGTCGCGGCGGGAGGCTTCTCCAGGAGGAGGTGGACACCGCGTCCGGCGGCGGTGAGGGCCAGTTCGGTATGGGTCTGGATGGGGGTGCAGATGACGGCGGCGCGGGCGCCGGTGGAATCCAGGAGCGCGCCGAAGTCGGCACCCTGCTCCGGGAGTTCCCTCGCGAAGTCGGCGAGTTCGACCGCGTCGAGCGGGTGCAGCTCGCAGACCCCGGCGAGCCGGACGACGCCCAGGTCCTGGAGACGGCGGATGTTGGCGAGGTGCCAGCGACCGTGGCCCCGGGCGCCCGCGAGGACAATCGGGACGGGCGTGGTGGTGGGCAGCGACGACATGTCCGTCACCCCTTCACTGCGCCGGCGCTGAAGCCGGTGATCAGCCACTTCTGGATGAAGGCGAAGACGATCACCACGGGGACCGCGGCGATCACACCGCCCGCGGCGAGCGCCCCCAGGTCGACGCTGTCCGCGCCGATGAGGGTGTTCAGGCCCACCGGGATCGTCTGCTTGTCCTGCTCGCTGAGGAACATCAGGGCGAACAGGAAGTGGTTCCAGCTGTGCACGAAGGCGAACGAGCCGACCGCGATCAGCCCGGGCCGCAGCAGCGGCAGCACCACCGCGCAGAAGGCACGGAAGCGCGAGCAGCCGTCCACCCAGGCGGCCTCCTCCAGCGAGACGGGCACGTTCTTGATGAATCCGCTGATCAGGATGATGGAGAGCGGCAACTGGAAGACCGTCTCGGCGATGACCACGCTCCCCAGGGAGTTGATCATCTGGAGGTTCTTGAAGATCTCGAAGAGCGGTACGAGCATCAGCGCGCCGGGGATGAACTGCGAGCAGAGCAGCGCCAGCATGAAGGCGCTCTTGATCTTGAAGTTGAACCTGGCCAGCGCGTAGCCGCCGGCCAGGGCCACCAGCGTGGTGGCGACCAGGGTGCAGACGCCGACGATCATGCTGTTCTGGAAGAAGACCGCGAAGCTTCGCTCGTTCCAGACCTTGGAGAAGTGCTCCCCGGTCATCGGCCACGGCACCAGCGAGGTGGACCCGGCGGGGCGCACCGCGAACAGGAGCATCCAGTAGAACGGGATGAGGGTGAAGACCAGGTAGATGCCGAGCGGTACGTAGATCTGCCAGCGCGGCACATCGTCGAAGGCGCGCTCACGTCCTGGCTTGCGGCGCCGGTGCGCGGTGGGCGGGCGGTTGTGCGGCGCGGGCGGGTGCGCGGATTCGGTGCCGTTCTTCTCGGCCAGTGCGGCAGTCACTTGTGGTCGCCTCCGAACTTGCTCAGGCGCAGATAGACGATCGAGCAGAAGAGGAGGATCACGAAGGCGACGGTGGTGAGCGCGGAGGCGTACCCGAAGTCGTGGCCCTCGATGCCGGTGTTGGCGACGTAGAGCGGCAGGGTGGTGGTCTCACCCGCGGGCCCGCCCCCGGTGAGGGTGTAGAGCAGGTCGACGTTGTTGAACTCCCAGACGCCGCGCAGCAGGGTGGCGAGGATGATCGCGTCCCGCAGGTGCGGGAGCGTGATGTGGAAGAACTGGCGCAGCCGGCCGGCGCCGTCGACGGATGCCGCCTCGTACAGCTCCTTGGAGACGGACTGCAGGTCGGCGAGGATGAGGATGGCGAAGAAGGGCACTCCGCGCCAGAGTTCGGCGACGGTCGCGGCCCAGAAGACGGTTCCGGTGTCGGAGAGCACGGAGGTGCCGTAGTCGCCGATCCCCGCGTCGGCGAGGTAACGGCTGAAGCCGGTCGAGGAGTTGTAGAGCAGGATCCAGATGGTGCTGGTCAGTACGCCGGAGACGGCCCACGGCGAGAAGACCATGGCGCGGGAGATGCCGCGGCCGATGAAGGTCTGGTTGACGATCAGGGCGAGCGCGAGGCCGAGGGTGAGCTGGAGCGCGACCTGGGTGACGACCCACTGGGCGCTGAAGCCCAGCGTGGACCAGAACTGGTCGTCCTCGGTGAAGATCCGGGTGAAGTTGTCGAAGCCCGCGAAGCCGTTCCGCCACGGCTTGGTGACGTTGTAGTTCTGCAGGCTGTAGTAGAAGACGCTGATCACCGGGTAGGCGATGAACCCCAGCATCAGCAGCCCCGCGGGGGCGATCAGCAGATACGGCAGCCTGCGGGGGCTCGCGGAGCGGCGCTTGGGCACCTTGGGCGGTGTGGCCACAGCGGCGGCTTGGGCCATGACACGTCTCCGTTCTCTCAGGTACTGGGGGTGCGGGTTGGTGCTGGGTGGCACGTGGCGAGCTCGGTGGCGCCGAGTGGTGCCGAGTGGTGCTCGGTGGTGCGATGCGTGTAGTGCGCAAGCGCTTGCCGCATGGCGTTCGGCCTGCCGAACAGAGCGGTGCGCGGAGCTCCGGTCGGGTCGTTCAGCCGGCGTACGGGTCGGGCACTTCTCCCGGCCGGGCCAGGAAGGCGAAGTCGCAGCCGGTGTCGGCCTGGGTGATCTGGTCCTGGTAGAGCGCCCCGTAACCGCGCTCGTACCGGTTGGCCGGCGGTGTCCATTCGGCCCTGCGCCGCTCCAGCTCCTCCTCGGTCACGTCGAGATGGAGCAGACGCGCCTCGACGTCCAGGGTGATCGGGTCACCGGTGCGGACGAGGGCGAGCGGCCCGCCGACATAGGACTCGGGTGCGATGTGCAGCACGCAGGCCCCGTAACTGGTGCCGCTCATCCGGGCGTCGGAGAGCCGCACCATGTCGCGTACGCCCTGCTTCAGCAGGTAGTCGGGGATCGGCAGCATGCCGTACTCGGGCATGCCCGGGCCGCCCTTGGGTCCGGCGTTGCGGAGCACCAGCACATGGTCCGGAGTGAGGGCCAGGGCCGGGTCGTTGATGGTGCGCTGCATCTCCTTGTAGTCGTCGAAGACGACCGCGGGGCCGGTGTGGCGCAGCAGATGCGGTTCGGCGGCGATGTGCTTGATGACCGCGCCGTCCGGGCAGAGATTGCCGCGCAGCACCGCCACCCCGCCCTCGTCGGCGAGCGGGTTGTCGCGTTCCCGGATGACGTCACTGTTGTGCACGAGCGCGCCGTCGAGCTGGGCGCGCAGGGTGTCGTGCGCGACGGTGGGCCGGTCCAGGTGCAGTACGTCGGTGAGCCGGGCCAGGAAGCCGGGCAGCCCGCCCGCGAAGTGGAAGTCCTCCATGAGGTACTTCCCGCCGGGGCGCAGATTGGCCAGCACCGGGACGGTGCGGGCGATGCGGTCGAAGTCGTCGAGGGTGAGCTTGACGCCGGATCGGCCCGCCATGGCGATCAGATGGATGACGGCGTTGGTGGAGCCGCCGAGCGCGAGGACCGTGGCCACGGCGTCCTCGTACGCTTCCGCGGTGAGGATGTCCGACAGCTTGCGCTGCTGCCACACCAGTTCGACGATCGCGAGCCCCGACTGCGCGGCCATCCGGTCATGACCGGAGTCGACGGCCGGGATGGAGGAGGCGCCCGGCACGGTGACGCCGAGCGCCTCGGCCGCCGCGGTCAGGGTGGACGCCGTGCCCATCGTCATGCAGTGGCCGGGCGAGCGGGCGAGCCCGTTCTCCAGTTCGGCCATCTCGCAGTCGCCGATGAGTCCGGCCCGCTTGTCGTCCCAGTACTTCCACATGTCGGTGCCGGAGCCGAGGACCTCGTTGCGCCAGTGCCCCGGCAGCATCGGACCGGCCGGCACGAAGACCGCCGGCAGGTCGACGGAGGCCGCGCCCATCAGCAGCGCGGGCGTCGACTTGTCGCAGCCGCCCAGCAGCACCGCCCCGTCGACGGGGTAGGAGCGCAGCAGTTCCTCCGTCTCCATCGCGAGCATGTTGCGGTAGAGCATCGGGGTCGGCTTCTGGAACGTCTCCGAGAGGGTGGAGACGGGGAATTCGAGCGGGAAGCCGCCCGCCTGCCAGACACCCCGCTTCACGGCCTGCGCGCGGTCGCGCAGATGGACGTGGCAGGGGTTGATGTCGGACCAGGTGTTGAGGATCGCGATGACCGGCTTGCCGAGGTGCTCCTCGGGCAGGTAGCCGAGCTGGCGGGTGCGGGCGCGGTGGCTGAAGGAGCGCAGCCCGTCCGTGCCGTACCACTGGTGGCTGCGCAGCTCATCGGAGCCGACGCGGCCGGCCGGGCCGGTCATATGGACCACCCCGCGACCTGGTCGGCGACCTCGGCGCGCTGCGCCTCGGGCAGCACCCGGCTGGGCGGGCGCACCTCGCGGCCGCACAGGCCGAGCGAGGCCAGTGCCTCCTTGACGACCGTCACGTTGTTGGCGGACTGCCGGTCGGCGCGCAGCTCCTCGAAACGCCGGATCTGCTCCCAGACCTTCATCGCGGCCGGGTGGTCGCCGGCCCGCAGCGCCTCCAGCATGGCCAGCGAGACACCCGGGGCGACGTTGACGAGCCCTGAGGTGAATCCGGTGGCGCCCGCGGAGAAGTACGAGGGGGCGTACAGCTCGGCGAGGCCGGCGATCCAGACGAACCGTTCCAGACCCGCGTCCCGGGCGAAGGCGGCGAAGCGGGCTGCGTCCGGGACGGCGTACTTGACGCCGATGACGTTGGGGCAGGCATCCGCGAGTGCGGCCAGCGCATCCCCGCCGAGGTGCGGGTTGCGGATGTAGGGCACGACGCCGAGTCCCGGGACGGCCCCGGCGATGGCCCGGTGGTAGTCGACCCAGCCGTCCTGCGAGACGTACGGGTGGACGGGCTGGTGGACCATCACCATCTCGGCCCCGGCGTCCCTGGCGTGCTCGGCCGCGGCGACGGCGGTCGGCACGTCGTGCCCGACCCCGACGAGGATCGTGGCGCGGCCGCCCGCCTCGTCGACGGTCAGCTCGGTGACGGTGCGCCGCTCATCGGGGGTGAGCGCGTAGAACTCCCCGGTGTTGCCGTTCGGGGTGAGGATGCGTACCCCGCCGTCGAGCAGCCTGCGCAGCAGGGCGCGGTGCGCCGCCGTGTCGATGGTGCCGTCCGCGGCGAACGGGGTCACCGGGATCGCCACGACGTCTGCGAGGGCCGCCTTCAGCGGTGTGAGGTCCATGCGGACAGGCCTTTCGTCGGTGTGCTGGTGGTTCACGCCGCGCCGTCCCCGTCTTCGTCGTCGGGGAACGCGCGGCGGACGAACGACGCGATGTGGTCGTGCAGGGCCCCGGCCGCCGCGTCCGCGTCGTCGGCGAGCGCGAGCCGCAGGATCTCCCGGTGCTCGGCCGCCTCCCGCTCCCAGGACGGGATGGTCGCCCAGGCCACGGTCGACACGAGGGCCGCCTGGTCGCGGACCTCGTCGAGCATCCGCGCCAGCAGCGGGTTGCCGCAGGGCAGGTAGAGCGCCCGGTGGAAGTCCCGGTTGGCGAGCGACCTGTCCGCCTTGTCACCGGCCGAGTCGGCGCGCTCCAGGGCCTCCTGGGCCTCGTCGAGCGAAGCCTTGCGGGTGATGGAGCGTCGCAGCGCCTCCGGTTCGAGGAGCAGCCGCACGTCGTACACCTCCCTGGCCATGGTCGCGTCGACCAGCCGGACGATCGCGCCCTTGTACTGGCTCATGACGACTAGTCCGGTACCGGCGAGGGTCTTGAGCGCCTCCCGGACGGGGGTCTTGGATACCCCGAACTGCGCGGCGAGCTCCGTCTCGACGAGCGCCTGCCCTGGTCTCAGCTGCGCCGTCAGGATCGCGTGCTTGATCGCCTCCAGCACGTACTGGGTGCGGGACGGAATCGGGGTGGGCGCAAAGGTCATGGGTGAAGGGCTCTCACATCTCGCGTATCGCGTCTCATATATGACGTACGAAGTACGACGCGATGAAGCTAGAGGCGCCGTGAATGTTTCGTCAACGCTTCTGACAGAAGAACTTCACCGGACTACGACGTGTGCCGTACACCGATCTCGGCGCCGGTCCGCTCCCGCCGGGTCTCCTACGGCATCTTCCCGATGCCCGGCAACGGCCTTACCGGCCAGCCTGATTGCCTAACCAGGCGCAGGTCAGGGAGGTTCGGTGGGCGCGATGGCGGGGTCGGCGACAGGGCGGGTAGTGCGGGACCGGACGGCGGGGCTGTTCCTCGCGGCGATCGTCGTCTCCGGATTCGGCAGCTCGGCGATGTCACTGGCGGCGGGGATCTGGGTGAAGTCACTGACCGGCTCGGACAGTCTGGCGGCGCTCGCGCTCTTCACCGTCTGGCTGCCCGTGCTCTTCGGGCCGGCTCTCGGGGCGGTGGCCGACCGACTGCCGAGAAAGCCACTGCTGGTCTGGTCGAACATCGTCATGGCGCTGCTGCTGACCACCCTGACCGCGGTGGATTCGCCGGCTCGGGTCTGGATCCTCTTCGCGGTACTCCTGGTCTACGGGACCAGCTACGTCCTGATGGACTCGGCCGAGTCGGCCCTGGTCGCGCAGGCCGTGGACACCCGTCTGCTGGGCGACTTCAACGGCCTGCGGATGATGGCGAACGAGGGCATGAAGCTGGTCGCCCCGCTCACCGGCGCGGCGCTCTACACCCGCTGCGGGGGCGCGTCGGTGGCCCTGCTGGACGCGGTGTCCTTCGCGCTGGCCGCCGCGCTCTACGGACTGCTGCGGGTGCGCGGAGCGGACCCTGCGGCGGCCGGGGAGGGCGGAGGGGCCGCCGGGATGCGGCAGGTGTGGGGGTCGCCGGTGCTGCGGCCACTGGTGCTCGCCGGATCGGTCACGATGCTGTGCGCCGGGCTCAACGGGGCGACGCTGTACGCCGTCGTGGACCGGACACTCGGCCACTCCCCCGCGTACGCGGGTGTGCTCTCCGCGGTGCAGGGGGTCGGGTCCGTCATCATCGGGCTGCTGGCCGGGCCGCTGATGCGGAGGCTGCCGGAACGGGTGTTCACGGCGGCGGGGATCGCCGTGTTCGGTGTGGCGACGGGGCTGCGCGCGGTGCCGTACGACGCGGCGGCGCTGGTGGCGTGCGGACTGATCGGGGCCGGTCTGCCGTGTGTGCTGATCGCCGCGATGACGGCGGTGCAGCGGGAGACACCGGACGCACTGCTGGGGCGCACGTCCGCGACCGCCAACACGCTGATGTTCGCGCCCAACGCGGTGGCCCTGGCGCTGGGCGCGGGTCTGGTCGCCCTGGTGGACGTACAGGTGCTGCTGCCGCTGGTGGGCGCGGTGGCGCTGAGCGCCGCTGCGGTACTGGTCGCGGGCCGGCCGGCACACACCTCCGCCGGCCCGCGTTCCTCATCGGCCGAGGCGTGAGAGCGCTCCGGTGACGGCTTCGAGGTCCGGTCCCGAGGCCAGCCCGGCGTGGTACAGCCGCAGTTGGTTCGCGCCGAGCGAGGCCGCGTGCTCGGCATCGCGCTCCAGCGTGCCCGGGCTGCCGCCCATCCCGCTCACCACGGTGAGGTTGGCCGCGAGAACGCCCTCGCGGCCGGCGAACGGACCGAGCACGACCTCGCGCGCCGCATCGGCTCCGGTGCACGGCAGCACCACCCCGTCCGCCACGGACAGGATGTGCTCCGGGTCGACGCCCACGTTCGCGCCGGAGCGGTACGGCGCGGGGTCGGCGTGCAGCAGCACCTGGAAGTCCGGTGCGGCGGCCGCACGCACGGCGGCGACCGCCGACTCCTGGAGCCCGCGGGCCACTTGGGTGCGCCACTGGAGTGTGGCGGCGGCAGTGTCCGCGCCGAGCAGCTTCTCCACTGCGGACCAGCCGGCCTCCGGGGCGCCGGGACCGGACCAGGCCGGCTCCAGCGCCCGGCGTACCGTGCGGCTCAGCTCGTCGGCGTCCAGTCCCTGACCTGCGTACCCGGTCCTGCAGTCGGGGCAGAAGCAGAGCGACATCAGGTACTGCGCCGCGTCACCGAGACCCACGCCCGCGATCTTGTCGTGGGCGTGCAGATGCGCGAAGCCGTACCAGCCGCAGGACTCCAGCTCGGTGCCGTGCGTACCGCCGCGCACCGCGGCCTCCGCCGCCAGATCCACCAGATAGCCGCGGACGGCGGGCTGTGCGATGCACGGAGCCCATGGGTACCGGTCACCGTAAGCGTTGACCACGGAGGTGTCCGGATGCTCGGAGCCCAGCCGGGAGCTGTGCGCGAGGACCACCCAGCTGTGCACCTGGAGACCCGCGCCGGCCAGTGCCTCCGCGGCCTCGGCATAGGGGTCGTCCGATGCCACCCAGGACTGCGCGTGGGGCCGCAGCCCGCGCCCCGCCCACCGGGCGGGGTCCGGCGGGTAGAGCACCGCGGCGTGCTCGGCCGTGACGATGCGGCGGCCGGGGTGGCGCGGGGTCAGCGCCCGGGTGGAGTGGTACGCGGAGGCGAGCGTCACCTGCTGGACGCCGAGGCCCGCGACACGGGCGGCCGCGTCCGGGTCCCCGACGACGTCCCAGGGGTAGAGGAAGGCGGAGGTCCTCACCCGCGCTCCCCGGTGCCGGCGGCCGCGGAGCCGTTCCGCTCCAGCAGCGCGCGGCCGCTCGCGATGATCTCGGTGAGCTCCTTGATGTGCGCGGCCGGCGGCTCGGTGAGCGGGCTCCGCACCTCGCCGACGTCCAGGCCCTGAAGCCGGACCGCCGCCTTGACCAGCGAGACGGCGTAACCGCGGCCCTTGGCCCGCAGTTCGACGAGCGGGCGGTAGAAGTGGTCGAGCAGCGCGTTGACGAGGTCGTCGTCGCCCGCTTCCAGTGCGCGGTAGAAGGCCAGCGCGATATCGGGCGCGAAGGCGAAGACCGCGGAGGAGTAGAGCGTGACGCCGATGCCCCGGTAGGCGAGGCCGGTGAGCTCGGCGGTGGGCAGCCCGTTGAAGTACAGGAAGTCCCGGCCGGGCAGCCCGGTGCGGACGGCACTGACGATGCGCTGCATCAGGTCGAGGTCGCCGTAGCCGTCCTTGAGGCCGATGACGCCCGGCGTCTGCGCCAGGGCGACGACGGTCTGCGGGGTGAAGACGGCGTTGTCGCGCTGGTAGACGATCGTCTCCAGACCGGTGGCGGCGGCGAGCGCCGTGTAGTGGGCCAGCAGCCCCTCCTGGTCGGCGTGGACCAGGTACGGAGGCATGGCGAGGAGTCCGTCGGCGCCCGCCTCCTCGGCGATCTTCGCGAACTGGACCGCGAGGGCGGTGCCGTATCCGGCGCCCGCGACGACCGGCACCTGACCGGCGGTCTCCTCGACGGCCGCGGCGACGACGAGGCCGAACTCCTGTGGTGTCAGGGCATGGAACTCACCCGTGCCGCAGCAGGCGAAGACAGCCGCCGCCCCTGCGTCGACCCCCTTGCGCACATGCGCGCGGAAGGCATCGAGGTCGACGGAACCGTCGGGTCCGTAGGCGGTGACGGGGAAGAAGAGCGGCCCGGCGACAGCGGTGAGTCGGGCGGCAAGTGGGGCTGAGGTCACGGGCGCTCCCTGAGCAGGTTCAGGCGTGCACAATTCTGATCGGCGTCCATATTTATGAACACTCCTTACGCTAAGGCAGCGGCTCTGCGTGGGTCAAGGTGGGGTGCGGGGGCCCGGGGTGCGGGGGTCCGTCCTCAATCGCCGGACGGGCTTGGTTTTGTGCGGGTGCCCCGCGGGGTGCGCTCTGTGCGGTGGGTGGGGGGTGGTGCCCCTCCGGGGCGTCTCCTCAAAAATGGCGTGTTTACCCGGGTCCGAGAGGAACCCGGGTCGTACGCCATTTCCTGCGGGGACTCCCCTGCACGTCCCCACCCCTGCATCGCTCGCGCCTGCACGCCCGTATTGCGAATGTCGCAGACGCGGGACGGCCGGGCCCGGGGGCGTGCAGGGGAGTCCCCGCAGGACGACGGACAGATACCCGGGTGCCTGTCCGTTCCGGCCGCACGTTCGTCGTTCGAGGAGACGCCCCGGAGGGACCCCGGGCCCCCACCCACAGACCAAGCCCGTCCGGCGATTGAGGACGGAACCCCGCGCCCCGGACCAGGGCAACCCCCCTTGACGCAACCCCACACCGCTCCATAACTTGTCCACGCATGTGAACCCCACCCGAGCCCGGCCGCCCCCTCCCGAGGAGATCCGCGTATGCCCGCCCCCCGTACAGTCCTGCTCACCGGCGCCGCCGGGGGCCTCGGCACCCTGATGCGCGGACTGCTGCCCGCCCACGGCTACGAGCTCCGCCTCTTCGACCTGGTGCCCGTCGAGGGCGAGCCGGACGCGATCACCGCCGACCTCGGCGACAAGGAGGCCCTGCGCGAAGCCGTGCGGGGCGTCGACGCGATCATCCACCTTGCGGGCATCTCGCTGGAAGCCTCGTTCGACAAGATTCTCCGGGCGAACATCGAGGGCACGTACAACCTCTACGAGGCCGCGCTCGCGGAGGGCGTGCGGCGGATCGTCTTCGCCTCCTCCAACCACGCCGTCGGATTCACCCCCCGCCCGCTGCCCGGCGACCCGCTGATCGGGATCGACACCCCGCGCCGGCCGGACACCTTCTACGGCCTCTCCAAGTCCTTCGGCGAGGACCTGGCCCAGCTGTACTGGGACCGGCACGGCCTGGAGACCGTCTCCGTGCGCATCGGCTCCTGCTTCCCGGAGCCGACATCCGTACGGATGCTCTCCGTCTGGATGAGCCCCTCGGACGGCGCCCGGCTCTTCGACGCCGCACTCACCGCCGAGAACGTCGGGCACACCGTCATCCACGGCTCGTCCGACAACACCCGGCTGTGGTGGGACCTGGCCTCGGCTCGCTCGATCGGCTACGACCCCCAGGACGACTCGGAGCCGTACGCGGCGAAGCTCATCGCCGAACAGGGCGAACTCGACCCGGACAATCCGGACCACGCCCACCTCGGCGGCCACTTCTGCACCAACCCGCCGATCTGGCCGTACTGAGCGCGGTACGGAATGCCGGAATGAGCCCATATAACCGGACGGGTGAAACGGTGCGAAGGTAAGGGAACGGCAAAGCCGGGTCATTCGTTACCTCGTGCATGACCGCTATGACACCCGGCTCGAACATCCCTCTCTCCGCCTCCCGCGTGGCGGTGGACGTCGCCGCCCCGGTGCGGCTCGACGTTTCGGGCCTGCTGCTCACCGTCGACGGCAAGGTGCGCTCCGACGACGACTTCATCTTCTACAACCAGCCCACGGGCCCCGGTGTGACCTACCGCTCCGGCGGAGGCACCACGCCCGACGCGATCGTGGTGGACACCGCTGCCGTGCCGCCCGGCATCGAGAAGATCGTCGTCACCGCGAGCCCGGACGGAGCGGGTCAGACCTTCCAGGGCGTCGAGCCGACCGCCACCGTGCGCAACGCGGACGACGGCAGTGCGCTGGCCACCTTCACCCCGCCCCAGCTGGGCGCCGAGACCGCGCTCGTGGTCATCGAGGTGTACCGCAGGGGCGGGGCCTGGAAGGCCCGCGCGGTCGGCCAGGGCTACGCCAACGGGCTGGCGGGCATCGCCACCGACTTCGGCGTCTCGGTCGAGGAGGAGCCCGCCGCCGCCCCCGCACCGGTGGCGCCCCCGGCACCCGCCGCCGCCCCGGTGGACCCGCGGATCGCCGCACCTGCGGCGCCGGCCGCTCCGCCGGCCCCGCCGGCACCCCCGGCCTCCGGCCGGATCAACCTGGACAAGGGCCGTGTCAGCCTGCAGAAGAACCAGACGGTGTCGCTGGTCAAGGGCGGCCGGCCGCTGCTCTCCCAGGTCAAGATGGGCCTCGGCTGGGAGCCCGCGTTCCGGGGCAAGGACATCGACCTGGACGCGTCGGTGATCGCCTACGGCCCCGACCGCAACCACCTGGACAGCTGCTACTTCGGCAAGCTCTCCATCCTGAACGGCGCCATCAAGCACTCCGGCGACAACCTCACGGGCGAGGGCGCCGGGGACGACGAGGTGATCGTCGTCGATCTGGGCCGGATCCCCCCGGAGGCGACCGGTCTCGTCTTCACGGTCAACTCGTTCACCGGCCAGAAGTTCACCGAGGTGGCCAAGGCCTACTGCCGGCTGATCGACGCGGCCACCGGCGACGAGCTGGTCCGCTTCGACCTGACGGGCGCCGAGCCGCAGACCGGCGTGATCATGGCCAAGCTGATCAAGCAGTTCTCCGGCGAGTGGGAGATGACCGCCGTCGGTGACTTCGTGAAGTCGCGCACCGTCCGCGGCATGGTCAAGCCCGCCGCACAGTCGCTCTAGCGCCACCGGGATACGGCTTCAGGGGCACCCGGCTGGTCGCGGGTGCCCCTGAAGGCCGTCGGCAGAGGAGAAACGGCGGACGCTGCGCGTGCTCGTCGCTTCTCTCAGAGCTTGGTCAGCTTGGAGTACGGGCTCAGGATCCTCCCCTGTCGCCCCGAGAAGTCGATGAGCACTGCGTCGTTGTCGCCCTCGACAGCAAGGACTCGGCCGAGTCCGAACTGGTCGTGCGACACCCTGTCGCCCACATCGAACAATTCGACCGGTGGGGCCGCCTGGGCCGGGCGGTTGAAGGGACTGGAAGGCAGGTGACGCCGGGATCCGGCTGACTGTTTCATTACCTTGAGTATGCGCCCTGGGGACGCCCGACGCCATGCCCGACCGCTCCTGGAGCCCCACTGATGCCGGATTCGTAATCAGCGATTCCGTGGCCGGCAGGCCTCCCGCCCCGCTTCCGGCAAGGGCTCCACGCCGAAGCACGCTGCCCGCGCGACCCCCGTAGGTGTGGCGCTTATCCCTTTCCGACAAGGCGCGCCCGCTCCGGTGCGCCGGAGGCCGGCTGCGGGCCGGCGCCCCCTCCCGGGGGACACCGGCACGGACCGGCCCGGACCACTCGTACGAATTACTGCCCGCGTCGCGGCTGACGCTTCCACGGGCCGGTGATGGCCAGCATGATCCCCGGCGTCTGGATGTTGGCGTAGAGCGTCTTGCCGTCGGGCGAGAACGTGACCCCGGTGAACTCGCTGTACTCCGGCTCCTCCTCCGTCCCGGCGTTCAGCTCGTTGCGTGCGATGGGGTAGGTGCGGCCGCTCTCGGTGGCTCCGAAGAGGTGCTGGACGCCCTCGCCGTCCTCGGCGATCACCAGGCCGCCGTACGGCGAGACGGTGATGTTGTCCGGTCCGTCGAAGGCTCCGTCCACGGAGGGGTCGGCGTTGACGCCGAGAAGCACCTTCAGCGTCAGTGTGCGGCGCTTCGGGTCGTAGAACCAGACCTGGCCGTCGTGCTGGACCGGGCTCTCGTCACGGGCGAAGGAGGAGACGATGTAGGCGCCGCCGTCGCCCCACCACATGCCTTCGAGCTTGCGGGCGCGGGTGACGTCCTTGTCGCCGAACTGCTTGCGCACCGAAACGGTCTTCGCGTCGCGGTCGGGGACCTCGGCCCAGTCCACGCCGTAGACCGTGCCGATCTTCGTGGCGCGCGAGAGGTCGTCGACGAACCTGCCGCCGCGGTCGAAGCACTTGGCGGCCTGGAGGACCCCGGCGTCGTCGGCGAGCGTGCGCAGCTTGCCGCGGCCGTGCCTGAAGCCGTGCGGCGGGACCCAGCGGTAGAGGAGCCCGTTGGGGCCGGCGGCGTCCTCGGTGAGGTAGGCGTGGCCCTGCTTGGGGTCGATGACGACGGCCTCGTGGGCGTACCGGCCGAACGCCTTGACGGGGCGGGGGGCGCGGTTGGCGCGGTGGTCGTAGGGGTCGACCTCGAAGGCGTAGCCGTGGTCCTTGAGCAGACCGTTCGTACCGGCCTTGTCCTCGGTCTCCTCGCAGGTGATCCAGGTGTCCCACGGGGTGGCGCCGCCCGCGCAGTTGGTGGAGGTCCCGGCGATGCCGACCCACTCGGCGGTGCGGCCGTCGCGGCGGGTCTCCACAACGGTGCAGCCGCCGGCCGCGACCGCGTCGTAGACGAGACCGTCGGTGAGCGGGACGGGGTGCTCCCAGTCGGCGCGGACACCGGCCAGCTCGTGGTTGTTCACCAGCAGGGTGACGCCGCGCGCGCCCTCGAAGGCGGCCGTGCCGTCGTGGTTGGAGGGGGTGTACTCGCCGCTCTCCAGCTTGGTGACACCGCTGTGGGTGACGATCCTGTACGAGAATCCGGCGGGCAGCGCCAGTATGCCCTTCGGATCGGGGAGCAGCGCCCCGTAGCCGGGCTCGTGGCTGTGCCCGTGGTCACCGTGTCCGTCGTGACCGTTGCCGTGGCCGTCGTGGCCGTGCTTGGAGTCCCCGGCGGCGAGGGCGCCGGGCGCGGTGGCCAGCGCGGCGACGGTTCCGGTGAGGGCGACGCCGGCACCGGTGAGGGCGGACTGTCTGGTGAATTCCCTGCGCGTGAAGGCCATCACGTACTCCTGGTGCAGCTGGGGCGGTCGTTGGCGGGATCACCGTCCCGCCCCTGCGCCAACACCAGTTGAACTACGGACGACTTCGAGGGAATGCCTTCCGTGAACTTCCCCGGCGGGTGGGGCGCCCCCCCGCCCCCCCCCCCCCGCGCCACTGCCCCATCCCGGCACGGTGGCGTCCAGGAACAGGAAGGTAAACAAAAAAGCCGCCGCCCCCGAG
>NZ_JBHVWF010000133.1:21840-22086 GCF_042882365.1 Streptomyces sp. NPDC058221
CCCCGGCCCCAACCCCTGAAGAACTCCGCACGATTTCGAGGTACGGCCTCCGGTTACCTCCCCGGGGGGGGGGGGGGCCCGCCCCCCCCCCCCGCCCGTCTCAGCTGCCCGAGCCGCTCCGGGAGCGGGCCTTGAAGGCGGCCTTGCGGGCGTCCTTCGCCTGCTTCTTGTCGCTGTGCAGCCGGCCCATCGCCTCAAGGACGTCCGCCGTCGCCGGGTGCTCCACCCGCCACACCTCGTCGAAGA
>NZ_JBHVWF010000134.1:0-1409 GCF_042882365.1 Streptomyces sp. NPDC058221
ACCCTGCACTTTCGCCACCAGGCAAAAGAAGCGCCCCCGCAGCTATAGCTACGGGGGCTCCGAGGATGAGGAATTAATAAATCCGGATGCGTAAATTAACCGGCGCTTCACGAAGCGTCGGGGAGCGCCACTTCCAGGATCTGATGCACCCAGGCGTCGAGGTCACGTCGGTCGTTGAGCACCCAGGAGATGTGCTGCGCACCGAAGAAGGCGGAGGCAAGGACACGCGCGTGGGCGTCCGGGTCGGCGCCGGCGGGCAGCTCCCCCGCCTCCACGGCGGCGCGGAACAGTGCGACAAGGACTTCGATGAAGCCCACGTACGGCTCCGGCAACGCCGTGTCGACGAAGGACCGCTCGACCTGCAGCCTGGCACCGGCCTGCACGATCGTGTCGCCCTGGAACGCCTGGGCCACCTTGTTCATGATCACGGAGACCCCTTCCAGAGGGCTCCGCCCCTCGCTCGGCTCACCTCTCACGGCCACCTCGAGCCGTGCGTAGAACTCCCCCGAGACGGCGAGCGCGAGGGCCTCCTTGTTCGCGAAGTGGAAGTAGACGGCCCCCTTCGTCATCCCGGTCAGTTCCGCGACGTCCTGGATCGTGACAGCCGGGAAGCCCTTGCGGGCGAAGAGCTCCGCTGCCGCGTCCAGCACCGCCTCCCTGGTGCGCATGGCCCGTTCCTGCTTGAGGGCGACTCCCTTGGCGCTCGAAACGCTCGAAGCCTGCCGTCGGTGCTCCACCGACACTGTTAACTCTCCTTTTACCTGCCCCGTACCAACGTCACTTGAAGTATACCTTCCCAAAGGTATGATTCCGTCCGCAGCTGCAGCACCATGTGTGCGCAGTCGGCTTCGACTTGGGGGGTCCATCAATGAGCCATGCAACAGCGTCACCCAGAACATCCGCAATGCCCAGGATCGATTTTCAGCAGACGGTTCCACGTGCCCTGGTACACCGTGCGGCGGTGGCCGAGGTCCTCCTCACCGACGCGGCCCGTATCGCGGCGGACCGTTTCGTAGTGGGCGCGCAGTGGCCTCGCGACCACGCCCTGTACCACCCGGACCAGGACGGCCTGAGCGATCCGCTGCTCTTCGCCGAGACGATCCGCCAAGCACTGGTCTATCTGGCACACCGCTTCTACGCCGTTCCGCTGACGCATCGCTTCATCGGCAGCCGACTCGACTTCAGGATCACCGACGCGGCGCCTCTCGTCGTCGGCCCCGCTCCTCTCCCGGTGACCCTGGAAGTCGAATGGGTCCCGGTCGGCAACCGTCCTCCGCACCGTTTCGGCATGGAGGTGCGCGCCACCCTCATGATCGCGGGCAAGCCGTGCGGTGACGGCAGGCTCGTGGGCGTCGCCGTGGACGACAAGCGCCCGGTCCCGTCATCCGCCCCTGCATCCGAAGGAGTTC
>NZ_JBHVWF010000134.1:1419-22085 GCF_042882365.1 Streptomyces sp. NPDC058221
CCGTGGACGACAAGCGGTACCGGGTGCTGCGGGGCCGACACCCGGCGAGGCCGTCGACGGACGCCACTGCCGTCGATGCCTTCTCCCGTGTCGCGCCCGCGCTGGTCGGGCGGCAGCGGCACAAGGACACGGTCCTGGCGCCGGGAGCCCACGAGGGACAGTGGAAGCTGTGCCTCGACCTCGCACACGCGGTGCTCTTCGATCACCCCGGCGACCACGTTCCGCTGATGGCCCTACTCGAGGGATTCCGCCAGCTGGGGCATCTGACCTCGTGCGATCCGGCCGGCAACCCCCGCAAACTGGTCGAACTCGGCGTGGGTTTCCGCGCGTTCGCCGAGCTGGACGCGCCGATCCAGCTGTCCCTCGACGCATCCGGGCCCACGGCAGGGGACGCACCCATGGCTCTGACCATGGAGGCCTCGCAGGACGGGCGCTCTCTCGCCCGGTGCGAAACGACCTGGGCCCTCGCGCCCGCACGTCCGACGCGGCTGCCCGAGCGCATCCCCGCCTGAGCGGCTCCCTCCGCCCCGCAGCCCCGGACTGCTTCACGGGCCTTGGGCCGCGGGCTGCTCACTCCCCTCCTTCGGGACACCTTCGATACAGAGCACCAAGGCGTCACACAGGTCATTGACCCTCTCGACGGCTCCCCACCGATCTCCGTACGGCGTGGTGTGCAACACCCCGAACAGCATCACCACCATGAGGTCGGCTACGCGTTTCGGCGACACAGAGGCCGACAGCGTCCCTTCGCCATCGGCCCTCTCGGCCAGCGAGAGCGCCACCTGGAACAGGTCCTCCGTCAACACGGGCAACCGTTTCGCCACGTGCGCGTCCTCGGTCACGAGCCGCAGGGCAGCACGGGCCCGCAGGTCCGACTGCAGCCGCTCGGCCACATCGGCTACGACGCACCGCAGTTGTTGCAAGGCCGGGCCGTCACCCGCCCCCGCAGCCGCCAAGAGCTCACCTGTGACCGTGCCCAAGTGCTCCACCAGGGCCTCGGCAAGCTCCTTCTTCGACGCGAAGTGGCCGTACACGGCCCCCTTCGTCAGGCCCGTCCGGTCTGCGACGTTCTGCAGATTGGCGCTCGCGTAGCCGTATTGAGCGAATTCAGCAGCGGCCGCGTCCAGGACGAGCTCATGCGTACGTCCGGATCGCTCCTGTTTCACCGCTCCCACCTCCTCAAGGGGATCGATCGGCCTCCCTAAAGATACGTCCACGAACGAATTTTTTGCACGACGCCGCCCTCCTTCGGCAAGAAAGAGTCACATCATGCCCGCAACGCGAACACTCGTCCCCGATGTCCTCGCACCGACAGGTCCGCTCTGCGCACCGCCGTCCCTGCTCACCACCGCGGCCGCCTGGGCCGCCTCGGCCGACCGCGAGCGACGTCTGCATCCCGACGTCGTGCGGGCCGTGACCGAGGTCGGATTCGCGCGCCATTTCGTTGTGGCACATGGGGACTCCGGGGCCGGCACCTTCACCGAACTCCTCGCGGCGGCGGCGGCCGTGGCGGACCGCGGCTGCGCGTCGGCTGCGTGGTGCGCGGCGCTGTGGGCGGTGCACGGCCGCTATGCGGCGTTCCTGCCCGAGGAGGGACGGCACGAGATCTGGGCCGATTCTCCCGACGTCCGCATCTCGGCCGGAATTCAACCCTCCGCAGCCACGGCGGTTCCCGTGCCGGACGGGTGGCGGGTGCAGGGAGAGTGGGGCTGCGTCAGCGGAGTGGACGTCGCCGACTGGGTGCTGCTCGCCGCCACCGACGGGGGCGGGGCCGGCCCCCGGGTGTTCGCGGTGCCCCGCGCCGATGTCGTCATCCATGACACGTGGCGGAGTTCGGGCCTGCGCGGTACGGGCAGTAACACTGTCACCGTCGACGCGGTGTCCGTGCCGCACCATCGGACCTTCCCGCTGGCCGAACTGCTCCACGGCCGGCGGGGGACGCTGCGGTCCGGGTGCTGCGCGGCGCCCGCGCACCTGGGTGGAGTCCTGGCCTTCTGCGCCCCCGCGCTCGGGGCCGCGCGCCGCGCGCTGCGGCTGTGGACGGAGTCGGACCCGGAACAAGCCACCGGGGCGGGGCAGGAGACCTTCACCCGTACGTCCGCCGAGATCGACACCGCGCATCTGGTCCTGGAGGCCGCCGCGCGGCGTGCCGACGTGGGCCCGATGGACGAGCGCTCCGTCGCCCACAACAGGCGGGACGCCGCCTTCGCCGCGGATCTGCTGGTCACAGCCGTCGAACGGCTCTTCCGCGCAGCCGGCAGCCGCGCCCACCACGAGGACAGCGAGATGCAGCGCTGCCGGCGGGACGTGCACACCGTCGCCTCGCACGCCGCCCTGCGTTTCTCATCGGCTTCGCGCACGTACGCGGCCCAATTCCACCGCTGACCGGCCCACGCCCACTCCCCCGCCACGCACCCTCGAAGGAACAGCCGTGACCACGACGCCGACCCGGCCCGCTCCGCCCTACCTCGCCTTCACCGACGTGGACGAGACCTTGATCCACTGCAAGAGCATGTTCGAATTCCTCGACCACTACCTCTTCGAGCGGGACGGACGGTGCGGGCTGGAGCGCGCCCGCGCCGTCCGGCAGCACCTGCTGCGCCTGAGCGCCGACGGCCTGCCCCGGGAGGAGGCCAACCGGATCTACTACCGCTCACTGACGGGCGAACCCGTCACCGCGGTCAACCGCTCGGCACGAAGATGGTTCGCCGCACGGTCCGCGGACGACGGCTTCTTCGTGGCGTCGACGCTCGCAGCCCTGGACCACCACCGCACCGCGGGAGCGGCTCTCGTACTGGTGTCCGGTTCCTTCCCGGCCGTGCTGCGCCCTCTTGCGGAGTGGATCGGCGCGGAGCATCTGCTGTGCACACGACCGGAGGTGCGCGACGGGCACTTCACCGGAGAGGTCGTCGGCCCGCCTGCGATCGGCGAGGCCAAGCACACGGCCCTGCGCCTGTTGCTGCACCGCTATCCACACATCGACGCATCCGACTGCTATGGCTACGGCGACCACATCTCGGATCTGCCGATGCTGGCGGAGGTGGGACACCCGGTCGTCGTGGGTGACGACCGGGCACTCGCCGGCCTGCTGCACTCGGCGCCCGCGCTTCGGGACCAGCTCCCACCCCGAAATGATGTGATCACCATGTGAGACATTCTGTCTCGCTGGTCGGTCACGGTGGCATAGTCACCACGTGAGCCCGACTCGAGGAGGCATGCCGTGCGACGTTGGATGATGCTGGCCCTGGGGACCGCCGCGCAAACGGTCGCGTGTGTGTTCGTGTACGGACTCCCGTACGCGTCGGACACCCTGCGAAGCGACAACGGCCTGACCCTCAGTCAAGTGGGCGTGCTCATCGCCTGTCCCACCGCAGGCCTCGTCCTCACCCTCGTGGCATGGGGCGCCCTGGCCGACCGGTACGGCGAGCGAGCGGTCATCACCGCCGGCCTGGCCGGCTGCGCGGTGACGCTGGCGCTGAGCGCGAGGGTCCATCAACTCACTTCTCTGGGGCTCTTGTTCATGCTCGCAGGGGGTGCGAGTGCATCCGTGTACGCAGCAAGCGGCCGGCTCGTCGTGGGCTGGTTCCCCGCACGGGAACGGGGCCTCGCCATGGGGATCCGGCAGACCTCCACCCCGTTGGGCATGGGAGTCGCGGCGCTGATCGTGCCCACACTCACCGAACACGGCGGGCTGGGCGCGACGGTGCTCTTCTGCGCCGCTCTGTGCGCCGGCCTCGCGGTACTGATCGGGCTGCTGGCCGCGGACCCGCCGCGGCCCGGGCGAGGAGCCGCGGACGGGCCGGGCACCGACGCCAATCCGTACCGGCGCCCCACTCTCTGGCGGGTGCACGCCGCCAGCGCCCTGCTGTGTGTACCGCAGTTCACGGCAGCCGCCTTCGCCCTGGTCCTCCTCGTGGACGTACGCGGCTGGAGCACCGTGCACGCGGGTCAGCTCATCGCCCTGGCACAGGTACTGGGCGCCGCGTCCCGGATCGCCGCGGGTCGCTGGTCGGACCGGGTGGGCAGCCGACTGCGGCCGATGCGTCAGCTGTCCGTGGCCATCACCCTGGTCATGGCCGCAACCGCGGTGGGAGTGTGGTGGCCGTCTCCCTGCACGGCCCTGTTCCTGTTCCTCGCGTGCGGCATCACCGCGAGCAGCAACGGGCTGGCCTTCACCGCCACCGCCGAACTCGCGGGTCACACCTGGTCCGGGCGGGCCATGGGCGTGCAGAACACCGGGCAGAACCTGGCCGCGTCGCTCACCCCTGTGGCCGTCGGCGCGCTCATCGGCTCGGCCGGATACGCCTGGGGGTTCGTCGCGGCCGGGCTGATCGGGGCGGTGGCCTGCTGCGTCATCCCGATCGCCGGCGAGACGCGGGACAGCGGCCCCGCATCTCCGAAGGGCTCCATGCGTGCCGAGTCGTCCCCGGCCAGTCGCCCCTGAGAGCGTGTTCCGCCGGTGGCGGGAGCACGCAGCCGGTCGCGGAAGTCCCACGACCGGCCGCGTGCCCGGGTAGGGAGTACGCGAGCCCGCTGACCGGGGAGGCCGGAGGCGCCCCGGTCAGCGCCGCGTCCGTCTTCGCGGTCAGCCGAGACCGACGGCGAAGACGTGCAGGTCCGGATCGTCAGGCAGGGTCACGCTCTTGATCTGTCTGCCCTCCGGCACGTCGAAGGGTTTGGTGGCGAAGACGTACGCCGCGGGGCCACTGCCGCCGGACTGGTTTCGGTGGTCCGTCCGCGCGACGAGCGTGTTGCCGAGTACCGGTTCCGTGCCGCCGCCGGGCATGGTCCAGTCACCGAACGACAGGTCCGCCTCGGCCGTGCTGCCGTCGGTGAAGGTCACCTTGGCGCTGCCCTTGTGATCGCCGTCGGTGGCCGAGCCCACGAAGAGCAGCCGGCCGGCGTCCCCGCCCGCCGCGCCCAGGCCGATCGTCTGACCGTCCGCGGTCACGTTGTCCGCCCGGCCCTGTGGCGCGGCCGGCCAGGTGAACGCGGTGCCCGACACCTCGGTGTGGCCGCCGCTCCGCAGCCCGGCATCGGCAAGCGCCTGCCGCGAGTAGCTGTTGCCGTCACCGTCGTAGTCGCCCTGCCCGTGATCGGAGTCATCGGACACACCTGTGTTGTCGTAGGTGGCCGAGAGGCTGCCCCGCGGCGCCACCAGCACGGTGACGGAGAGCCGTACGGGATCGGCGGCTCCGCTCCCCCGTACCGTCAGCGGCACTTCGTAGTAGCCCTCGGTGGTCCCCGGTCCGGCCGTGACGGTGAGTGCGGCGCTGCCCGAACCTGCCGGGCCGAGCTTCATCGTCGTCTTCCGCGCGCTGGCCGTGAGCCCATCGGGCGCGTCGGCGGTCACCGTCAGGGTCCGGTCGTGTCCGGCCAGACGCTGCCCGGCGATCGTGAGTTCCGCGCCCTTGCCACCGGGTTCGGCCGTGGCCTGACCGGGCGTCGCGTTGACCAGGAAGGGGCGTTCACCCGTGCGGTACGAGGGCGGCGCCGCCTTGGCGGATGTCGCCCAGTCGGTGTCCGGGGTGTCGGACAACGCGAAGTCGAGCCGTCCACCGTCGCGCACCGTCGACTGCGGCAGGTACGTGCGCTCCCAGTCACGCCCGTCGAGCTTCAGCTCGTGCACGTACGGGGTGTCCGCCGAGGCCTTGGGAGCCCGGATGTCAAGATCGGCACCCCGGCCCGGGAGATCCAGCACCGCCCGTTCGAACAGCGGGCTGTGCACGGCGAGATCGGGCGTGCCCGGGGTCGAGGGGTAAATGCCCAGCGCGGCCCAGACATACCACGAGGACTGCGCCCCGAGGTCGTCGTTGCCCGGTTCGCCGTCGGGTGTCGGGCTGAACAGCGTCGTGGCGACGTCCCGTACCGCCTTCTGCGTCTTCCATGGCGTTCCGAGGTGGTTGTAGACCCACGGGACTCCGAAGTTGATCTCGTTGCCCGCCCACATGTAGGGCTCGTTCGGACCGGCGTTGAGCTTGGTGAAGAAGGTGTCGAGCCGTGCGGAGGCGACGTCGCGGCCGCCCATGGACTCGATGAGTCCGGCGGTGTTCTGCGGGACGAGCCAGTTGTACTGGGCCGCGTTGCCCTCGTCGAAGCCGTCCTGACCGAACTTGCCCTCCGGCGGCGGCTGGAAGCCCGGCCCGTCGGGGAACCGGCCGTCCTCGCCGCGTGGCTGGAGGTAACCGGTCGAGGGGTTGAGGATGTTCTGCCAGTTCTGCCCGCGCTTCAGGAAGGTCCGCTCGGTCGCGGTGTCCTTCGCCGCGTGGGCGAGCTGCGCGATGGCGAAGTCGTCGATCGCCCATTCCAGGGTGACCGAGCCGCCGACGCGCTGGTGATCGCCGCGCGAGGCGTCGTTGTTCGGTGCGTAGCCCCGTTCCACGTAGTTGGCGATGTCCGGCCGCTCCTGGTAGGCGCCCGGGGTGCCGTCCACCGTCGTCGCACCCTTGACCAGGTACTTCAGCGCCGTCTTCAGATCGAAGTCACGGGCGCCGAACGCGTAGAGGTTGGCGATGAGAGCCACGGAGTTGTCGCCGGTCATCTGGCCCGTATAGCCGTTGGCCACCGGCCACCGCGGCCACCAGCCGCCCTGCACAGCGTCGTTGACCAACGACTGGGCCATGTCGCTCGCTTCCTTCGGCCAGAGCATCGCCTGGAGCGGGGCGAGCGAGCGGTAGGTGTCCCAGTCGGAGAAGTTGGCGTACTGGGTACGGCCCTTGGGCAGGGTGCGCACCTTGTCGTCGAAGCCGATGTAGCGGCCGTCGGCGTCGTTGAAGGTGTTCGGGTGCATCAGCGAGTGGTAGAGCGAGGTGTAGAACGTCTTCAGCTCGTCCGCGTCCCGGCCGGCCACACGCACCTTGCCCAGCGCCTCGCCCCAGGCGTCCCGGGTCTGCTTGCGCAGGTCCGGAAGGCTCCAGCCGGGCACTTCCGAGGCCATGTTGGCCTTGGCCCCGGCCACGGAGACGTAGCTCATGGAGACCTTGGCGCGCACGGTGCGCGTCTCGCCCGTGCCGAAGGTCAGATAGGCGCCGGCCTTGGGCGCGTCCACGGTGTCACTGTCCTTTGTGACGGCCTTGCCGTCCCAGGTTCCGTGCGCGGTGAAGGGACGGTCGAAGGTGATCGCGTAGTGGACCGTGTACTCGTTGCCCTTGCCGCAGAAGTTGCCCGTGGTGGCGGATCCGGTGACCTCCCGGTCGCCGACGATCCGCATATCGGCCTTCTTGTCGCCGGCCAGGCTGCCGCCGCCCTTGACCAGGACCTGTGCGGCGTCGACGCCTTCGGGGAAGGTGAAGGCCGCCAGACCGGTACGCGTCGTGGCCGTCAGCTCGGCCCGCACTTTCGAGTCGGCGAGCGTCACGGCGTAGTACCCGGGTGACGCCTCCTCGCCGGTGTGCGAGAAGTGCTCGCTGCGGTCCCAGGGCGCCTCGCCGACATCGCCGCTCACCGGCAGGATCGGCACATCGCCGAAGGCGGTGCAGCCGACCGAGGCGTGGTCGAGGCTGAAGCCACGGATCCGGTCGCTGTGGTATTGGTACCCGGCGTACGAGCCGGGAGTGTCGGGCGAGAACTGCATCATCCCGAACGGGGCGGCGGGGCCGGGGAAGTTGTTGATCTCCCCTACGGTCGAGCCGCCGCTGCCTGTGCCGATGAGCGGGTCGACATGATCGGCGGGGTCCTCGACCAGGTGCGCGCCACCCGCAGAAGCCCCTGACAACGTTGTCAGGGCATCGGCGGCCACGGCGGGCTGCACTGTTCCGAGGAGCAGTGCAGCCGCCGCGGCGGTCACTGCGCTCCGGGTTTTCCAACGTCTCACGTACGCCTCCGGTGTGGTGCGGCTCGAAACCCACCACACACTCGGCGACATGGCCGTGTTCCGTCAAGAGCTGGGAGTCATCCCTCAGGACCGGGGCTGTCCTGCCCGCCGGGCGGCCGGTCCTGTTGCTGCCGCTGGGCGGTACGTGGCACAGCCGCGCCCGCCGCTCCCTCGGGGGATGCGCCGGCCTCCGCCCCCGCACCGGGCATCACGCCGCCACCGCGCAGCCGTTCGATGTCCGAGGGGCGCACCTGAATGACGATCAGGGCGATCAGTGCGGCCACCACGGCGAACACGACGGAGACGATGAAGGCGGTGGAGACTCCCGAGGCCAGCACCTGGTCGCCCCAGCGCCCCGGGAGCTGTCCGGTCCTGCGGAACCGGGCGAGCTCGGCAGGGGTCGCGTGCGACAGGAAGTTCGGCACCTGGTCGGTGGCCTCGTTACGGCTGGCCGTACCGAAGACCGTGACGAGGATGGACAGACCGAGCGAACCGCCCACCTGTTGCGTGGTGTTGAGGATTCCGGAGGCCGCTCCGGCGTCCCTCGGCACCACATTGGACACGGCCATCAGCGTCAGCGACACGAACTGCAGCCCCATCCCCAGGCCGAACACCAGCACCGGTCCGAGGAGACTGCCGAGGTAGGTGCTGTCCACATCGGCCTGCGTCAGCCAGCCGAGGCCCACCGCGCAGAGCAGGGCGCCCGTCACCATGAAGGGCTTCGGCCCCCATTTGGGAAGCAGCTGGGACGTGATGCCCGCGCCGACGGCGACGATCGCGCTGACCGGCAGAAAGGCGAGCCCGGCCCGGAGCGGGCTGAAGCCCAGGATGTTCTGCACGAAGAGGGTCAGGAAGAAGAACATCCCGAACATCGCCGCGGCCAGACTCAGCATCATTCCGTACGCGCCCGCGCGGTTGCGGTCGCGGAACATTCGCAGAGGCGTGATGGGCTGCCGCGACCGGCCCTCGATGGCGATGAACAGGGCGAGCAGCACGACGGCCGCGGCGAAGGAGCCCAGGGTGAGGCTGTTGCTCCAGCCCTTCTCGGAGGCGCGGATGAAGCCGTAGACCAGGAGCACCATGCCCAGCGTGGCCGTCAGCGCGCCCAGAACGTCGAAGTGTCCCGGGTGGCGTTCGGACTCCCGGATGTAGCGGGGGGTGGCGAGCGCGATCAGCAGGGCGATGGGGACGTTCACGAAGAAGATCCACCGCCAGTCGAGCCACTCCACCAGCAGCCCGCCCGCCAGCAGCCCGATCGCGCTGCCGCCGGCGGAGACCGCCGCGAACACACCGAACGCCCTGTTGCGTTCGGGGCCTTCGCGGAAGGTCGTGGTGATCAGCGAGAGAGCGGTCGGTGAGGCGATGGCCCCGCCGACGCCCTGGAGCGAGCGTGCGGCCAGCAGCTGCCAGGATTCCTGGGCGAGGCCGCCGAGCAGCGAGGCGAAGGCGAAGAGCAGGACGCCGAAGATGAAGACTCTGCGACGGCCCAGGATGTCGCCCAGCCGCCCGCCCAGCAGGAGCAGTCCGCCGAAGGTCAGCGTGTAGGCGTTGACCACCCAGGACAGGTTCTCGGTGGAGAATCCCAGGGCGGTCTGGATATGCGGAAGGGCGATGTTCACGATGGTGATGTCGAGGACCACCATCAACTGGCACGAGGCGATGACGAGTAGGGCGATCCTGCTGCCGTGTGCCCGCTCCGGGGATTCGGCAGCCTGCCGGGGTGTCGCGTGGGAGTCCGTCATGGGATCGTCTGCAACTCGAGCCGTCAGTGAACGCACTCGTTCACTCCCACGACGTTAGTCCTGCCCGCCGGTCCTCGCCAATCGTGACCAAGACCGGTGGGCAGGCAGGACCGCCACGTCCTATTCGAAGGCTGCTGCCGCCGCCTTGAGCGCCTCGGCGACGGCTTCCGGGGAGTCGGGTCCGGGCTCCCCGGGGCGGTAGGTCACCGACCGCAGGCGGCCCCGGAAGCGGAAGGAGCGGTGGCGTTCGAACAGCGGCCAGGAGACGGGCGACTTGCGGTCGATCCCGATACTGATGCCCTGGAACGGCGCCATCCCGATGAGCTGGTGAACGCTACGGGGCCCGGCCCGCGCCTCGCCGTCGACACTGACGGTGAAGCTCCAGCGCAGCCCCTTCCCGGCCGTGGCGCCGATCACGAGGACATGCTCTCCCGGTGCCAGGGGTCCGGCATCGGTCTCGTGGAGCACGCCGTACTCGTTGTAGGCGAGGCGGAGCCGGCCGTCCTCGACGTACACGCTGTATCCACCGCCCTGGTCACCGTGGGAGACCAGCACTCCTTCGCCCGCCTCGTCGACGACCACGACGATCTCGAAGGAACGCAGCGCCACCAGCCGGGAGGAGCGGTAGCGCTCCAGTTCCGGCGTGCCGGGCAGCAGGGTCAGCGGACGGGCGAGCCGCTCCTCGGACGGGTTGCGGCGGGCGAGGGCGCCGCTGCCGTCGGGCAGCGGGAAGACGCCGTTGCGCCAGGCCGCCTTCTCCCAGGCCGCGGAGAGCTCCTTGACGAGGCCGGGGCGCTCGGCGGCGAGGTCGTGGATCTCGGTCGGGTCGGTCCGGATGTCGTACAGCGCCCATTCGGAGTCGTCGTAGGGGGTGCCGGGCCGGTGGAGGGTGACGAGCTTGTGGCCGTCCCGGTAGTAGCTCCGGTTGCCGGTCATCTCGCAGTACTGCTCGGGATGGGTGGATGAGTGCAGCGCGTCGGCGAGTACCGGCGCGAAGCCGACGCCGTCCGGCTCCTGGAGGGTGATGCCGCGCCGCTCGGCCGGCCGCTCCTGACCGGCCAGCCGCAGCAGGGTGGGCGCGATGTCGGTCACGTACTGGTACTGGGTGCGCAGGCCGGGGTCGAGCTGCCCCTCGCGGACCCCCTTCGGCCACGACAGCACGAAGGGAACGCGCACCCCTCCCGCGTAGGTGTGCCCCTTGTAGAGGCGGAAGGGGGTGTTGGAGGCCATGCCCCAGCCGCGCGGGTAGTGCACCAGACTGCGCGGACCGCCGATGAGCTCGGGGTCGCGGTCGACGTCGGGGGTCCAGTCGTCGGGGAGCGCCGGGTGGTGCACGAAGCGGCTGAAATAGGAGCGGGTGCCCTCGGCGCCGCCCTCGCCGGTGCCGCCGTTGTCGGAGGTGAAGACGATGATGGTGTTGTCGAGCTCGCCGAGCGCGTCGAGCGTTTCGGTGAGCCGGCCCAGGTTCTGGTCGATGTTGTCGACGAGTGCCGCATACACCTCCATGTAGCGGGCGTAGAGCTTCTGCTGCTCCTCGGTGAGGCTCTCCCACGCGGGTACGTCGAGTCCGGCTTCGCTGTTGCGGTCGGGCAGCTCGGTGCCGGACGGGAAGAGGCCGTCGGCGAGCTGGGCGGCGAAGCGCCGCTCACGCAGTACGTCCCAGCCCTCGTCGTAGCGGCCCCGGTGGCGGGCGATGTCCTCCTCCTTGGCCTGCAGCGGGCCGTGGACCGCGTTGTGCGCGAGGTAGAGGAGGAACGGCTTGTCGGGGTCGTGGGCGCGGAGCGACTTCACCATGGAGATGGCCTGGTCGGTGATGTCGTCGGTGTAGTAGTAGCCGTCGGGGAACTCGTCGATGTCCAGTGGGCTGTTGTCACGGACGAGCTGGTGCGGGTGGAAGAGACTGGTGAGGCCCTCCAGGACGCCGTAGTACTGGTCGAAGCCCTTGCGCAGCGGCCAGTTCTCCCGGTCGTCGGCGGCGTTGGACGCCGAGTCGCGGACCAGATGCCATTTGCCGACGGCGTAGGTGGCGTAGCCGGAGTCGTGGAGGAGTTCGGCCAGGGTCGGGATGTCGTCGGCGATCTCCATGCCGTACCCGGGGAAGCCGGGGTCGGAGTTGGCGACCATGGAGTAGCCGACGCGGTGCGGGTTGAGGCCGGTGAGGAGGGCGGCCCGGGCAGGCGAACACAGCGGCATGGTGTGGTAATTGGTGAGCCGGACACCGTCCTCGGCCAGTGCGTCGAGGGTCGGGGTGGCGATCTCGGAGCCGAACGGGCCGATATCGCTGTAGCCCATGTCGTCGACGAGGACGACGACGATGTTGGGCGCCTTGTGCCCCGGGTTCCTGCGCGGGGGCCAGGCCGGTTCGGAGTCGGCGAAGGTGCGGCCGATCCGGCCGGTGAAGCCTTCGTAGGGGTCGCGGTGGGTGCTGTCGGTCATCGGCTCGGGGCTCCGTCGTCGTTCGTCGGGGAGGGCGGGAGGAGGCGGGCCGGTTCATCGGCGAGGGAGGTGAGCGCGCGCCCGGGGTGTCCGGCGAAGGCCGCGATCTGCCCGCGATCTGAAGGAGTGTGCCGGCGCCTGTGCCGGTCAGCAGCTCGGGGTCGAGCAGGACCGGGACGATGGGCCGGATCGCCTCGGTGGCCGAGGGTTCGGTGTGCGACACCGGGCGGCGGGGCCGTGCGGCGTACCGGTGGGAGTGGCAGTACGCCCGTACAGGCGCGTCCGGGGGTGCAGCACGCGCTCACGCGAGCACTCCCGTCTTCTCGGTGTGCGCGGCACGGGCTGCCTGCGGTACGGGTTCGGGCGCCGCGGCCAGCAGGGCGCGGGTGTACGGGTCGCGGGGGCGCTCGCAGACCTCGTCGGCGCTGCCCGTCTCCACGATCCGGCCCCGGTGCATGACGGCGATGCGGTGGCTGACCTGCCGGACGACCGCGAGATCGTGCGCGATGAAGACCAGGGCGAGGCCGAGGTCGCGCTGGAGGTCGGTGAGCAGTCCGACGATCTGTGCCTGGACGGAGACGTCGAGCGCGGAGACGGGTTCGTCGCAGATGAGGACGGACGGTTCGGGGGCGAGCGCGCGGGCGATCCCGATGCGCTGGCGCTGGCCGCCGGAGAAGGAGCGCGGGTGCCGGTCGGCGACGGCCGGGTCCAGGCCCGCCCGGCGCAGCAGCTCCGCCACCCGCTCGGTGCGTTCGTCCCGGTTGCCCAGGCCGAACGCGATGAGGGGTTCGGCGACGATTTCGCCCACCGTCATCCGGGGGTTGAGCGAGGCGTAGGGGTCCTGGAACACCATCTGGACCTGGCGGCGCACCGCGTGCAGCGTGCGGCGCGAGGGCCGGGTGATGTCATCGCCGCGCAGCCGGATGCTGCCGCCGTCCGACGTATGGGCGTGCGCCAGCACCCGGGCCAGGGTCGACTTCCCGGAGCCGGACTCGCCGACGATGCCCAGGGTCTCGCCCTCCGCGAGGGTCAGCGACACCCCGTCGAGCGCCGCGGGGCCGCGCCTGCGGGGACCGCGCCCCCGGTACGTCTTGGACAGCCCGTCGGCCTCCAGGACGACCGCGCCGGGAGCCGGACGGTCGATACGGGCCGGGGCGGCGGGCGCGGGCAGCGGCCCGGTGCGCCCGGCGGCCGGCAGGCAGGCCGCCCGGACCCCGTTCGCCAGCCGCGTCAGTGCGGGTGTTCCGGTGCGGCAGCGGTCCTCGACGAGGGTGCAGCGGTCGGCGAAGGCGCAGCCGTCCCCGAGCAGGGTGAGGTCGGGCGGGCTGCCGGGGATGCCGGTGAGCCGGGTTCCTGACGGGGCGGAGAGACGGGGCACGGCCGCGAGGAGGCCCGCTGTGTACGGGTGGCTTGGGCGGGTGAGCACCTCGGCGGTGGGGCCGTCCTCGACGACGGTGCCGCCGTACATGACCAGGACGCGTTCGCAGGAGCGGGCGACGACGCCCATGTTGTGCGTGATGAGGACGAGTGCGGTGCCGGTCTCGCGGTTGAGGCCGGCCAGCAGCGTGAGGATCTGGTCCTGGACGGTGGCGTCGAGCGCGGTCGTCGGTTCGTCGGCGAGCAGGATGTCGGGCTCGCCGGCCAGCGCCATCGCGATGAGGATGCGCTGGCGCTGGCCTCCGGAGAACTGGTGCGGGTGGTCGTCCGCGCGCCGGTGCGGCTCGGGGATGCCGACCCGCTCCAGGAGTTCGACGGTGCGCGCCCGGCGGGCGGCGCGGTCGCGGTTGCCGTGGGCGCGGAGCACCTCGTCGATGTGCCGGCCGGCCGTCAGCACCGGGTTCAGGGCGGTCATCGGGTCCTGGAAGATCATGCCGATGCGGGCGCCGCGCACCGCGCGCAGCTCCTTGTCGGTGGCGGTGGCCAGGTCCTGGCCGTCCAGGCTGACCGTCCCGCTGGTGATGCGTCCGGTGCCCGGCAGCATCCGCGTCAGGGCGAGCGCGGTGGTGGACTTCCCGGAACCGGACTCGCCGACGACGGCCAGCGTCTCGCCGCGGTTCAGGGTGAACGACACATCGCGCACGGCGCGCAGCGCCGAACCGTCGGCGGCGGTGAACTCGACGCCGAGGTCGCGGACCTGCAGCAACTCCTGGGCGGTCATCGGCGTATCTCCCGGTTGAGCGCCTCGGAGACGAGCGAGAGTCCGAGGACGAGCGCGGTCACGGTGATCAGGGGGCCCGCGGCGAAGTTCGGGGCCTGGGCGAGATAGGGCATGGACTGGCTCAGTACGGCTCCGAGCGTGGGCTCCGGAGGCCGTACGCCCACGCCGAGGAAGCTCATCGCGCCCTCGATGAAGACGGCGACGGTGAGGGAGACGGCGATCTGCACGACGAGCGGGTCGGCGGCGTTGGGCAGGATGTGCCGGACCAGCACCCGGCGGCCCGAACCGCCCCCGACCCTGGCGGCCGTCACGTACTCCCGCTCCCGCTCGACGAGGATCCCGCCGCGCAGCAGCCTTCCGAACGCCGGGATCTCGGCGAGCGCGATGACGAGAACGACGGGGAACCGACCGGGGCCGAGGATCGCTGTGACGGCGAGCGCCAGGATCAGGCCGGGGAAGGCGAGCAGCAGGTCGAAGACCCGCTGGACGACGGTGTCGGCCACCGGGTGCGCCGCGGCGACGAGGCCGAACAGGCAGCCGAGCGCGGCGCCGATGGGGACGGCGAGCGAGATGATGCCGAGGTCGGCGCGGATGCCGTACAGCAGCCGGCTGAGCAGGTCCCGGCCGAGGTCGTCGGTGCCGAGGGGATGCCCTGGGGTGCCGAGGGCGGCGAGGCTCCGGCCGCTCTGGTCGGTGGGGCCGTGCCCGGCGAGTACGGGTGCGAGCAGCCCGGCCAGGACGACCGCGCCGACGAGGACGAGCCCGGTGCGGGCGCGTGCGGTGGACAGGGCTCTGCGGTAGGGGTGGCGGGCCCGGCTGCGCGCCTTCGGGGCAGTGGGCGACGGGCCTGCGGTGAGGAGGTCGGCGGTCGGTGTCATGAGGGTTACTCCCACCTGATCCTGGAGTCGAGCCAGGCGTACACGAGGTCCGTGAGCAGCTGGACGAGGACGAAGACGGCGACCAGGAGCAGCAGCAGGTCCTGGACGACCGGGTAGTCCCGCCGGATGAGGCCCTGCTGGGCGAGCTGGCCGAGGCCCGGCCAGGCGAAGATCGCCTCGACGAGTACGGCTCCGCCGAGCAGGTGCCCGGTCTGCATGCCGAGCAGGGTGACGACGGGCGGGAGGGCGTTGGGCAGGGCGTGGCGCCACAGGAGCCGGCGCGGGGCGACCCCGGCGGCGGTGGCGGTGCGGATGTGGTCCTCCGCCAGTCCGCGTTCGATGCCGTCCTTGAGGTAGCGGCCGAGGACGGCGGCGCTGGGCAGCGCCAGGCAGAGCGCGGGCAGCAGCAGATACTGCACCGCGAGGTCGGGCGCGGCCAGGAAGGCGACCCGGCCGCCGGGCGGCAGCACGCCGAGGGCCACGGCGAACAGCAGCACGAGCAGCACTCCGCTGACGAAGGGCGGCACGGCCAGGGCGGCGGTCGTGGTCACCCGGATCGCGGTCCGGATCCAGCGGCTTCGGGAGGTGGCCCCGAGGATGCCGAAGGCGGTCCCGAGCACGATGACGAACAGCAGGGCTGCCACGGTGAGTTCGGTGGTGGCGCCGAGCCCGTCCCCGATCAGGTCGGCGGTCTGCCCGCCGATCGCGTACGAGGGGCCGAGGTCGCCCGTCAGCAGGGAGCCGATCCAGTGCGCGTACTGGGAGAGCAGGGGTGCGTCGAGACCGAGCCGGTCCCGGATGGCGTCGACGGTCGCCGCGTCCGCGTCGGGTCCGGCGAGGGTGGTGGCGGGGTCACCGGGGACGAGCCGCAGGATGGTGAAGATCAGGAACGAGGCGGCGATCAGGACCAGGAGGGCGGACGGGAGCCGCCGGAGCAGGTAGCTGCGCATGTCACACCAGGTAGGCGTGGTCGAGGTTGAGGTAGGAGAACTTGTTCAGGGTGACGCCGTGCAGTCCGTCGGCGGCCACCTGGACCCGTCCGCGTACGACGAGGTCGATGAGGAACGCCTCGTCGAGCAGGATGGTGGAGATCTTCTCGTGCTGGGCGTTGGCCACCGCCGCGCTCGTCTCCGGCTTGGTCCAGGCGTCCCGCACGACCTTGGTGTACTCGGCCGAGCGGTACTTGGAGGTGTTCTTCGCCTCGTTGAACGGATAGGCGCTCACGGCAAGGGTGGAGGGCTGGACCTGTGCGAAGCCGTGTCCCATGGTCCACAGGGCCGGCATGTCCTGGGAGATCAGCTTCTTCTGCCCGGTGGCCGGGTCGGTCGGCTGGAGTGTGACCCGGACGCCCACCTGCTTGAGGTCGTACTGAATGGATTCGGCGATGGCAGTGTCGCCGGGCAGCGCGAGGTGCAGCAGCGGGAGTTCGAGCTTGCTGTGCCCGGCGGACTTCAGCAGCTCCCGGGCCTTTCCGGGGTTGTGGGAGTAGTGGGTACGGTGCGCCTCGGTGAAGGCGGGTGAGGACTTGGGCCACGGGGCGGCGGAGGCGAGGCCGTAGCCTCCGAGGGTCTGCGCGAGCAGCCGGTCGCGGTCGATGGCCCAGGCGAGCGCCTGGCGGACGGTCCGGTCGTCGAGCGGGGCGACGGTGGTGTTGACGCCGAGGTAGACGGCGCCGGCGCCCGTGTCGTAGTTCTCGATGGTGAGGTGCGGGGCGCTCTTGACGACGCCGAGGCTCTTGCCGGGGACGTCGAAGGAGAGCTGGGACTGGCCGGAGCGCAGCGACGATATCAGCGCGTCTGCCTGGGGTATCACCCGCAGTTCGACCCCGTCGAGGTAGGGACGCCCGGCCTGCCAGTACGCGTCGTTCCTGGTGAGGCTCAGACCGGAGCCGGGGCTCCACTTCCTGAGCTTGAACGGGCCGGTTCCGATGAGCTTCCTGCCGGTGACGGCGTCCTCGACCGTCTCCGAGTCCGCGATGATCATGAACTCGAAGAGGTCGAAGAGGTTGTTCACGCGGCGCGCCAGCTTGAGGACCAGTTCGTGGTCGCCGCGCTTCTCGAAACCGGTGATCGTGGCCGCCGTGCTGCGCAACTGGGCCGCGCGCACGGGGTTCTGCAGGTTCTTCACGGCGAAGACGACGTCGTCCGCGGTGAACTTGCGGCCGTTGTGGAACGTCACGTCGTCGCGCAGCCGCAGCGTGATGCTGCGCCCGTCCTTGGCGTACGTCCACGAGGTGGCCAGCTCCGGCTTGGGGCTGAGCCTGTCGTCGTAGCGGGTCAGGGTGTTGAAGACCAGCCGGTGCTGGAGGGACTGGCTGCCCTGGGAGAACAGCAGGGCGGGGGTGAAGTCGCTGTTGACAGCGATGTTGAGCACTCCGCCGCGCTTGGGCGCGGCGCTCGCGCCCTGCGGGGCGGACGAGGATTCGGACACCGCCGAGCGGCAGCCCGCCAGGCCCGTTCCGAGGAGCAGGGTGCCGCCGCCCGCGGCGCGCAGCGTGGAGCGCCGGGACGGGCCGGGGGGCGTGAAGGGGTACAGCTCGGTCATCGAAGCCTGCCTGTGACGGTGAAGGAGGGTGAAAGGGAGGTGCGGCGGGGCACGTTCACGTATTGGTTCCGCTGCGGGAGGAATTGCCCGACAGCGGTGCTCAGCTCGAAGGACGTGCCGTCCGGGACCGCTCCGCGGACATACGGAATCGGCACGGCCGGCCGGGCCGGTCGTGGAGGAACGGGAGGTCAGGCCGTCAGGCCGTGACGTTGCGCGGGACCTCGGGGCTGCGGCCCGTCCGGGGACTCAGTGCCGCATGCGATGTCTCAGCGGTGCGTCGGGAGCACCGGGGCCTGGACCGTGGAAGAGGCGGTCCGGCTCAGCTGTGGACGGCACAGACCGCGCTGGCCTGTCGACAGAGGTCGACGTGCCTGCGGGAGATGAGGCGCATGTCCGGGTTCACGGGAGCAATATGACAGTGGCTTCGCCGGACGGTCAACCTGCCAGGTCCGGATCCTGGCACCGGGCGGCTACTCGACGGAGGTCGCCAAAGGGCTCCTGAACAGCGGGTTCAGCAAAATGGTGCCCGCCGCGACGGGAAGCACCGCCGTCCCGGCATGCGGACTGACGATCCGTTCGGGATCCCCGCAGACGTGGGAGTGGTCCACCGCCGCGCCCCGGATCTCCTCCAGATACTCCGGATTCACCAGGCTGGAGTGCTCGGTGACCACGACCAGGTCGGGGTTGAGGACATCCAGCAGCAGGGCGGTTGCCCGGCCGACCGCGCGGGCCCGTTCGCGCAGCAGCCGGTCCGCGCGCCGGTCGCCTGCCGCGGCCGCGTCCACCACCAGGAAGGCATCGGGCTCGGGCACGATCCCGCGCCGCACGGCGGTCTGCGCGACCGCGGTGTTGGACGCCGTCGCCTCCAGGCAGCCGGACCGTCCGCAGGGGCAGAGGGCTGTGGAGTCCGGCACGGGCAGATGCGCCACGTCCCCGGCACCGGAGCCCGGCCCCTGGTGGACCACCCCGGCGATGCCCAGCGCCGCGTCGACCACGTTGCCGATGAAGAGGTGGACCAGGCTGCGCCGGGCCGCAGGCCGGCCGAAGAGGATCTCGGACTGGGCCACGGCCCGGGCGTGGTTGTCGATCCGCACGTCGAGTCCGCCCAGGCCACGGGCGAGTTCGGCGGCGAGCGGCCGCTGCGACCAGCCGAGCGACTGATGCCGCACGGCCGTCCCCGTCGCCGGGTCCACCCAGCCGCCCAGGGCCGCGCCCACACCCAGCAGACGCCGGCCGCGCCCGGCCTCGGCGAGAAAGGCCCGCAGCCCCTGGACGATCCTGAGCGGCAGGTCTGCGGGAGCGATGCCGTCGTGCCAGAGGTTCCGCCGGTCCAGGAGCCGGCCGCGCAGGTCGAGCAGGCCGAACGTCGAGCCCGGCACCCCGATGTGCACACCGCCCACCAACGGGCCGCCGCTCTCCCCGGTGTGCAGGTCGACCGGGATCTGCGGTCGCCCGACGCCCTTGCTGGCCACCAGTTCGGGCAACTCCCTGACCAGGCCCAGACGTACGAGGTCGGTGCACTGCCGGGAGACGGCGGCGGGGCTGAGCCCGGAGCGTTCGGCGATGGCCCGGCGGGCGACGGGCCCGTGGTCGAGCACGGTCCGCAGCACCGTGGCCGCATTGGTCTGGCGCCTGCCGTCACCGGTGGCGCGTGAGAGGTGGGGGGCGGCTGTCATGGGGTCTTCCTTCGGTCCTGCGACGCCGGGGCGGTCGCAACGTTACGGCGGCATGAAATCGCGCGGGTCCTGGCACCCGGCCCGCCGACGGGATCTGCGACCTGTTCGGCAGTACGGCCAAAACCCCAGGCCAGGCAGGGGATTTCGGTATCCGCCCGGAGGGGTGCGGGGCTTGTGCAGGCGCCGATTGAACCACTGCCCGGCGCCCTGCGTGGGGCCGGCGGGTGCTTGACGTACGCCGCGGGGCGCTGGAAGTCTCCGGGACATGTTCGCGACGGCAGTTACCGATGCGCGGCCCGCCCGCGCCGGCCGCCCCGCCATGACGCCCGGGTGTCCGGGCCTCTGTACCGCCGCCTGACCGCAGCCGGCTCACCGCGCCCCGGACGGTTCCGCCCCACCGCGCATCCGCTCCCGTGACACCGCTCCCGTGTCCGCCCGCGACCGTCTCACGCCCCAATTACTTCCTCTCCAAGATTAATCAAAGCGCCATCGGCCGGGCCGCTCGGACGGCTGCCGACGAGCGCGTCCTGAGAAGGGAATTCCGTCATGTCCTCCACCACCACCGCCCCGGCTCCCGCCATCACCGTCCAGAAGCTCGGCGGCCGCATCGGCGCCGTCATCTCCGGGGTGCGCCTCGGCGGCGACCTCGCTCCCGAGACCGTCGCGGCCGTCCGGGCCGCGCTGCTGGCCAACAAGGTCGTCTTCTTCCGTGACCAGGACCACCTGGACGAGGACAGCCACGAGGCGTTCGGCCGGCTGCTCGGCACGCCGGTCGCCCACCCGACCGTCCCGTCCGCCGACGGCCGCTACTCGCTCGGCATCGACTCCGACCACGGCGGCCGGGCCAACCAGTGGCACACCGACGTCACCTTCGTCCCCGCCTACCCGGCCTTCTCCATCCTCCGGGCCGTCGTGATCCCCCCGTACGGCGGCAACACCCTGTGGTCCAACACCGCTGCCGCGTACGCCGAGCTGCCCGAGCAGCTGCGCGCGCTGGCGGACAGTCTGCGGGCCGTCCACTCCAACGACTACGACTACGCCGCGTTGCGTCCGAACGCCGTGCCGGAGGCCCTCGCCAAGTACAAGGAGGTCTTCACCTCGACGAAGTTCCTCACCGAGCACCCGGTGGTCCGCGTCCACCCGGAGACCGACGAGCGCGTCCTGCTCCTCGGCAACTTCGTCCAGCGGATCAGCGGTCTGACCGGCCGAGACTCCCGGGCCCTCGTCGATCTGTTCCAGTCCCACATCGAGCGCCCGGAGAACACGGTGCGCTGGGACTGGCAGGTGGGCGACGTCGCCATCTGGGACAACCGCGCCACCCAGCACTACGGCGTGGACGACTCCGACACCCACGAGACCAAGAAGCGCCGCGTCAGCATCGACGGTGACATCCCTGTCGGTGTCGATGGGCGCTCCGCC